>JAQUUM010000110.1 GCA_028693885.1 Bacilli bacterium | reverse complement strand
GAAAAAACAATTTTAGATAATTTTAAAAAGTTAACTGAATTCAATGATTTGGAATTAGATTTAGAAAAGGCTAAAAAACTATTAAAAGATGTTTCTCTAAAAAAAGAATTAGAAGTAGATGCTTCTAAATTATCGGGTGGTGAAGCTCAGAGGCTTGCTTTAGCTAGAGCTATGTATCTAGATTCTGATGTAATTTTATTAGATGAACCATCTAGTGCTTTGGATGATGAAACCGAAAAAATAGTAATTGAAATGATTTGTAATTATGTTAAAGAAAATTCAAAAAGTTTAATAATGGTAACTCATTCTAAAAAGGTTGCTAAAACTTATGCGGATATAATTTACACGATTGATAAAGGCAAAATAAAGGAGTTTAATCAGATATGATTATAAGTGTTATTAATCTTGCCTATTGGCAAGTAGCGTTAGCTTATTTGTTTGTGTTAATAGTACTTTTCATTATAAAAAGTAGGGGGATTTCAAGAGAGAAAGAATTAATAATTGCATCTGTTAGAATGACGGTGCAATTAGTAATTGTAGGTTTTTTATTAGCGTATATCCTAGATAATCCTAATCCTTTTATTACTTTTGGAGTTGTATTATTAATGACTAGTTTTGCGATTTTTACAGTTTTTAGAAAGTTTAAAAAACAAATAACTGTACCACTTAAAAAGACAGTTGCTTTAGCAATAATCTTTGGTAGCTTACCGGTTTTGTTTTATTTCTTACTTGTAGTAATTCAGGTTAATCCATACTATGATCCTCAGTATTTCATTCCAATCACAGGAATGATTGTTGGAAATTCAATGACTGGAGTTTCTCTTGCTGTAAATAATTTAATCAAAAGGTTTACAATAAATAAAACCGAAATAGAAGAAGCTTTGATTTTGGGTGCAACGCCAAAACAAGCATCTAAGGAAATTGTAAATGATGCTTTTGATGCGGCTATTATGCCGACTTTAAATAGTATGTTAGGTATGGGGATAATCTTTTTACCAGGAATGATGACCGGTCAGATATTGTCAGGAGTTGTACCAACTTTAGCTATTCTTTATCAAATTGCAATCATGTTAGGAATTCTTGGTGGAGTTAGTTTAACAACTTACATTTTCTTGATGCTTGGTTATAAGACATATTTTAATCATGAGGCTCAATTGATAGAACACTAGAAAAGTTTTTGGATTTGATTCCAAAAACTTTCTTTTTTACCTTTTTTTTGGAATGTATTCCAAAAACTATTACACTATAAATATTTCTATTATATGATAAAATAGGGTGGTAATATGATAAAAAGAGAAAAGCATTTGAAAGAAGTGTTTAGATATAAAGATAAACATTTAATAAAAGTTGTCACGGGAGTTAGAAGATGTGGTAAATCAACACTTTTAGAACAATACATGGAAGAGTTAAAAAAACAAGGTGTAAAAGAAAAAAACATTTTGTTTTATAATTTTGAGGATTTTAAATTTGCTGATTTAATAGATGGGAAAGCGTTACATAAACACATTAGAGATTCAATGACCACGGACCAAAAATATTATATTTTTTTAGATGAAGTTCAAAATGTATTAGAGTTCCCTAGGATTATTGATAGTTTGTTTATCGATAAAAATATAGATTTGTATGTTACTGGGTCGAATGCTTTTATGTTGTCGACTGAACTTGCAACATTACTATCTGGCAGATATATAGAACTTCACATCTTGCCTCTTTCTTTTAGAGAGTTTGTTGGTTATTATAAATTTGAAAACAATTTAGATTTAGCATACCAAAAATATATTTCTAATAGTTCTTTTCCTTTTACGATTGAGTTAAATGAAGATAGTAAAGCTATAAAAGAATATATCAAATCTGTTTATAATACAGTTATATTAAAAGATGTTATGACAAGAAAAAAATATCTAATCCATTAATTTTGGAAAGTTTAGTATTGTTTTTGTTTGACAATATTGGAAATATTGTTTCTGCTAATAAGATAAGTGATTCTTTAACTAGTTATGGTAGGAAAACTGATGTTAAAACTATTGAAAAGTATATAGATTCGTTATGTGAGAGTTTCATATTATATAAGATTAAAAGATATGATGTTAAGGGGAAGCGGTGTTTGAAAACTTTAGAAAAATATTATTTAGTAGATTTGGGATTGGGATATAATATTCTAAGTAAAGCTTCGCCTGATTATGGTAGGGAATTAGAGAATTTTGTTTTTCTAGAACTAAAACAAAGAGGTTATGAAGTAAGTGTAGGTAAAGCGGATGACTATGAAATAGATTTCATAGTAGAAAAAACTGATGGTGTAGAATATTTTCAGGTAGTAGCTACAACTAGAGAAAAAAAAGTAATAGATAGAGAACTAAGATCACTTAAAGCTATACCTGATTCATATCCTAAAACCATACTAACTCTAGATAGAGAACCGGTAAGAGATTATGAAGGAATAAAAGTAATAAATGCACTAGATTGGGCAAATGAAGATTAACGTTAATAAAACCAATAAATTTAAGTTATTGGTTTTATTTTTTTAAAAAAAATATGTTAACCACTTGACAAACCTACAAAATCGAGTATAATATAATTAGCACTTGAAGTGATAGAGTGCCAAATATATTATAAAAAGGAGGGGTATTATGAAACTAGTACCAAGAAAAAATCAAGTTTCAGGTTTCTTTGATGATGACTTTTTTGACGGGTTCTTTAATTTTCCAGTAAGAAAGGTAGATGTTAACAATCTAATGAAGACTGATGTAAAGGAAACTGAAGAAAATTATCTAATGGATATTGATATCCCAGGCTATGACAAAAAAGACATCAGCCTAAGTTTAGAAGATGGATATCTAACTATCAAAGCAGCTAAAGAAGAAACTACTGAAGAAAAGGAAGATGAAAAATTCATCAGAAGAGAACGTCATTATGGAGAGTCTTCTAGATCTTTTTATGTAGGTGATGTTACGGAAGAAGAAATTAATGCTGAATACGTTAATGGAACTTTAAAGATTGTCATCCCTAAAGTTAATGCTAAAAAAGAAACTAAAAAATTGATTGAAATTAAGTAAATGGAGGATTTGATTTAAGATGTTGAAACCGTTACACAACAATGTGATTTTAGAAAAAGAAGAAGTTGAGAAAAAAACTGCTAGTGGTATTATTTTAAGTGAAACTACAAAAGAAATGCCATCTGTTGGTAAAGTTGTAGCTGTTGGTGAAGGCTTGATAGATGAAAAAGGAATCTTACAGCCTGTTAAAGTTAAGGTTAATGATCGTGTTGTTTATAAAAAATATACAACAACTGAATTCAAACTAAATGATAAAGAATATCTAATTGTTTCTGAAAAAGATATTCTAGCAATTATAGAGTAAGAGGTGTAAAAAGAATGAGTAAAGATGTAAAGTTTTCAAAAGACGCACGTGAAAGAATGCTTAAGGGGGTAGATATTTTAGCCCAAGCTGTAAAATCTACATTAGGTCCAAAGGGAAGAAATGTAGTTTTAGATAAAGGTTATGGTTCACCACTTATTACCAACGATGGTGTTTCTATAGCAAGAGAAATCGAATTAAACGATATCTTTGAAAATATGGGAGCTAAACTAGTTTATGAAGTGGCGAATAAGACTAATGATGTTGCAGGAGATGGAACAACTACTGCTACAGTATTAGCTCAAGCCATGATTCATAAAGGCTTAGAAGCTGTTGATAAAGGTGCTAATCCTGTTTTAATGAAAGAAGGCATTGATAAAGCAGCGAGTGAAATTTCTAAGAGATTACTTGAAAAATCTCATCAAATTTCAACATCAGAGGATATTGCTAATGTTGCAACTGTTTCTTCAGCTTCAGCTGAAATAGGCAACATTATTGCTAAAGCTATGGAAAAAGTTGGTAAAGATGGAGTTATTACAGTTGATGAGTCAAAAGGATTTGATACCGAACTTGAAGTTGTTGAAGGAATTCAATATGATAAGGGGTATATTTCTCCTTACATGGCAACAGATAGAGAAAAAATGAGTGTTGAATTAGAAAATGCTTATATTCTTGTGACTGATCAAAAGATTAAAACTATACAAGAAATTTTACCAGTATTAGAGCAAATTGTTAAATTAACAAAACCATTATTAATAATAGCAGATGATATTGAAAATGAAGTTACTTCAACTTTAATTGTCAACAAACTTCGAGGTACATTTAATGTTGTTGCTACAAAAGCTCCTGGTTTTGGAGATAATCAAAAAGAAATCTTACAAGATATTGCTATAATGACAAAATCTAAGTTTTATGCAAAAGACCTTAATATGGAATTAAAAGATTTAAAACTTGAAGATTTAGGAAGTGCTAAAAAGGTTACAGTATCGAAAGATACTACAACTATTATTGATGGTTTAGGAGAAAAAGCATTAATCGATGCTAGAATTAAAGAAATTAAAAAACAAATAGAAGCATCAACTTCTGAATATGACAAAAAACGTTTAAGTGAACGTCTTGGCAAATTAACAAATGGTGTTGCAGTTGTTAAAGTAGGAGCAACTACTGAAACAGAATTAAAACACAAAAAGTTAAAAATAGAAGATGCTCTTAATGCTACAAAAGCTGCTATTAGCGAAGGTATAATAACTGGTGGTGGAGCAACTTTGGTTGCTTTGTATAATGAATTAAAACCGGTTTTAACATCAGATATCGTTGATGTGCAACGTGGTATTAATGTTGTTTTAGAATCTCTATTAGTTCCGATTTTCACAATTGCTGAAAATGCAGGATATGATGGAGAGGAAATAGTCA
>JAQUUM010000109.1 GCA_028693885.1 Bacilli bacterium | reverse complement strand
TCTAAAATCTCTTCATTTTCTGAATCAAATTTAGAAGAAAACCCTTGTTTTTTGTATAGTTCATCTAAATGATATACTCTATTACATCTACTAAATTCCTTAAACATAGTTTTTGATATCTTCATTCAATTCCCCTTCAAATTATCCAATATAAGGCCTTAAATTTGACCTCTAATGAATTTTTTTAACTAATTCATTTTAGCACACATATTCAAAAAAATCTATAACATAAGTCATAGATTTTTTAAAATAAGTTATTGATTATTATTCTATAATGTATTCCATAACCTTAAACTGCTTTTCATCTTTAACCGCAATCAATAGTTTTTCTCCACCATCTTCTCCACCGGATTCTCCGTAGCTTACTCCATAAATATCCGAATCAACTTCAATGGTTTTATACAACTCAGCTGTTTCACCATCATATATATAAACCGCACGACTACTTACAAAATAGAAATAGTCATAATCAACCGAATAAGGTGACCATCTCTTAAAAGTACCGTAATTAAGAACTTCGTACTCTGGATTTACAATATCCATATTTTCTTGTCTATCTATATAAAGATCAGTTAAATCCTCAACCTCTATTTCAAACTCACCAATAAATTGTTTAGTCCAACCTGCAAACATTACATTAAATCCATAATAAGATCCATTCTTACTAAAACATACTAAATTTTCATCTACATTACCCTCTTGGTATTTTTCAATGTATACATCATCTTTAATTTTTTTATTTGTTAGAAAAATACCACTTGCATCTACATCTATGATTCTCGCATATTCCCATATTTCTTTATCATCAAGCCCGCCAGAATAAAAAAGTTGTTCTTTATTTTTATAATTAGCTTTGAAAATTAATTTAGAATAACCTCCTCCATATCTTCTAAAAATAACTGTTTGAGTAATGTTTTCCGAATCTTCTAAAATCTCTATTTCACTTTTATTTATTCCTTGACTTTTAATGTAACTAGAATAACCTAATAAAACAGAAAAAAATAAAACCATCCCCAGCCCTTGAACAACAAATACTATTAATATAATTTTTAATAATTTCTTCATTTCTCCCCCGAAAAACATTAATTCCCCTAATCGTATTGTATCATATAAACAACTATCTATAAATAACTTATATTTTTATATTTAACATAAACTTAAGTTTTTATAATAAAAAAGGATAGTAAATAAACTATCCTTTAATAAGTATTCTTATTCAATTTTATTTTCTTTAAAAAGTATTCAACAAGTAATATAAAGACTACTAAAATAATCGTCCACGCAAAGATGTTATCTAAGTTTTGATAAACTCGCTCCTCAGACATCTTAGCGCCAATTGTAAGATTAGGTTGAGTGATAAACTCACTCATTACCATTACTTTTAATCCCAATCCTAAAGACTGAATAGTACCCGCTAAAATATAAGGCAAGGTCATCGGAAAATAAACTTTACTTACTACTAACCAATTAACATTACTATCCATTTTTATCTCTTCAGTAATCCCTTTATTAATGCTTTTGATTCCAATTAAAGTAGTCTCATACATTAAAGGCAATATTACTAAACCAGTAATATAATAAGGACTATTGTTTCTACCAACGCTGACTAATAAAACAATGATAATCGCTGCAATCGGCAATGTCTTCATTAGCGCCACAAGCGGTTTAATTAATTGTTCTGTTTTTACGCTAATGCTAGATAATAACACTAAAACAAAAGCAATTATATAAGTAAATACGACTGTAAGAATTAATCTTGAAATTGTATTAAAGATTATTAAATATGTTTCTTTATTTTTTAATATATTAAACAAACTTTCAAAAGTTGAAGAAATCTTTGGTAAAGCTAGTTCATTTTGTATTATTATACTACCTATAAACCACGCTAAAAAGATTATTAAAATTCCAACAAAATAAAAGGTTTTGTTAATTATATTCATAATAGAAATCAGTATTAGGTAATTGATTATTGAATAAATTAGCGTTATAGGTATTTATAATACTATAGTAATTTTCAATCGCAGTTTTATTTGAAAAAGCACCAACAAAAGCTAAATTAGCAGTAGGTAGACTAGCTTCTAAAACAGCGACACCTAGATTAGTAAAATAAGCATGCTTATCAACAATACTATTAGCATAAGCACTTACATCACTGTTTAAAGAATTAAGATTTTCTTCAATCAAACTAATCACATGATCAACATCAACTTTTAAGCTTTCAGGATTAACAAATATTGCTGCTTGATAGATGTTGTCTAATATATCAGCTTCTTGTAATATCTCTTCTACATTTAAAACATTTAAAGTATTATTTGCTTCTAATTGAGTTAAGAAAGGTTCTGCAACTAAAATATACTCAGGAGGAGTATTCCCATTAAAAAGCGCTACAACATCTCCTACACTACTTTGATAATCAATTGTTGCAGTAACATTTGCATTATCAAGTAATACTTGTAAAGCAATATCTGGAGTATTATTTCTTCCATATGCAGTAATAGTTTTACCTTCTAAGTCATTAACGCTTGTTAAAGCATTAGCTTCTCTTGATACAATATAAGTATTACCCAAAGTAACAATACCTGCCATTTTATAAGTAGATCCCGCCTTTATATAACTAGCAGTACCAGCCGTAATTGGAGCTATTATAATATCTTTTTCTTGAGTAATCATTGCTGCTGTTAAAAGACTTGGATCATTAACTGCTTCTACATTAATGCCTTCTACACCAATCAATCCACCAACTGCAATTAAAGGAGTCCCAAACGGAACCATGACGCTTACATCTCCATAAACTTCTTCTTGGGTTTTACATGCACTAAGTAAAAACCCTACTAAAACAACCATTAAACTTAAAATAATTTTTTTCATGCTTTCCACCTCTTTACAAACATATTATATATATGATAGAATTAATTAACCGTAACATTTGTTACAGAAGGAGAAAATAATGCAAAATCATCCTTTATTTAAAAATGTCATAAAAGATTATCAAAAATTCTTTAGAATAAAAAAATACAATAAAAACGATATGATCTTTAATGAAAACAGTGAATGTAGATATCTATGTTTAGTTCTAAAAGGCGCTGTTTTAATTAATACTTATACTTTCTTTGAAGAAGAATATAATATTATTACAATCAACGAAAATGATTTATTTGGAGAGTTTTTACTCTTTCATACTAATCCTTTTTTCTTAGGTGATGTTAGTGCTTCAAAAGCTACCGAACTTGCTTTAATTACTAAAGATAAACTATTAAGTATTCTTCAAAATGATACAACACTTTTGAATAACTATTTGTCTATAATGTCAGATAAAAGTATAGCTCTCCAACAAAAGGTAAAAATACTATCTCAAAAAAGCATTAAAGATAAAGTCTTATTCTTTTTATCAGAAACTAGTAAAAGAACTAAATCTAAAATAATCAAAATAAAATCAAAAGAACAACTAGCTTTATTTTTAAACATCCCAAGACCTTCTTTATCCAGAGAATTAATTATTTTAAAAAATTTAGGCTTAATTAATTATTCAAAAAATTATATTAAATTATTAGATTAAAGTCTCTAAATATAAATTTAGAGACTTTTTTAATAATCATTATTCTATATATTCTTTCAATATAGTTTTTGTAAAAATCACAGCAACTGAATTATTTACTAATTCATTCGCTTTTTATTTATTATTAACTATTTTTAAATTATTAGTTATTGCTATAAAAAAATCTTTTTCCAAATATCTAAAACTATTTTATTTTTAATAAATCTCATCACATCTTCTTTTGCATCACTATAATTTATCTCATTAAATTTTTCATTTAATAATAATTTTAGTTTTTCTAAAGTTAAATTTTCTTGCATTTCCCAATTATCAGTTTGTTCTAATCTTTTTTGAAGATGATTTATTATATCATTCATTTACTTTTTTCCTTTTCTAATTAGCTTGCCTAATAATTCTAAATTTTTCTTTTTGTATTTTGGGATTAAGCTTTTTAAAACTTCAAAATCTAAATCCCAAAACATTTCTTCATCTACTCTTAAATCCTCAAACAAAAGTTCTTTCAATTCTTTTATAGAATTAACTATTCTTTTTTTATACAAAAGGTCACATAAGGCTTTCTCTTTAGTAGCTATAAAGTAACTATAGCCTGTTGTTTCTATTAGATTTATGCCAAACCTAAATGCATATACTGGAACATCCTCATAAATATAGTCTCCAAAAATATTTGAATACTTCGTAGTATGCCTTTTTAAAGTTGTAGCACAAGTATATGCATATACTCTTTCTGGAATTAAGCCTGTTGTAGATAACACATATTCAAAAGAAACATATGAAGGAGACATCAAATAAGTTGTAAGAAAAATTCCTTCAGTATTTCTATTTGTTTCATACAAGCCCTTTTTTAGCGGATAATATACCTTCTTATCCACTTCAGTCTTGATTTTCATCTTCTGATTTTTATAATCCTTATATTTAATTAGTAATTCTTTAGTAGAAATAACCATATTTGCTCACCAAAGTACAATTATATCATACCTTCTTGAGCAAATTGATATGGTTTTTTAAATCTTAACAAAAAAAGATTCTAAGGGTTTCCTTAGAATCTTAAAACTTTTCTAAATTTTAGTAAATTTTTCTTTTTTTGTATAGTGAGTATGAAGCAATTTATGCGATGTATGACTTCCTGGCTCTCCAAGGAATTCTTTATATAATGCTTGAACTGCTTCGTTCTCATGTGATTTTCTTACTTGAGCTCGTTTGTCTAAATTGTATAAGGCTTTAGCACGTTCTGCTCTAACATCTAC
>JAQUUM010000108.1 GCA_028693885.1 Bacilli bacterium | reverse complement strand
CACGACGCTCTTCCGATCTCTCCATAAGCTTTTCCTTGTTTAGCATCTTTAGGAGTATCAGCATTAGTTCTAATTGTTAATTTCTTAGTTTCGTCACACCATTTCATAAACTTTTCAAAGTTTCCTGAAATCGTCGCTTGAACTGTTGGAAGTTTTGTTCCATATACTAAACCAGTAGAACCATCTAATGAAATCCAATCTCCTGATTTATAAGTTTTACCTTTAATAGTAAATGTTTTGCTTTCTTCATCAACACAAAGACCTTTACAACCAGCAACACAACATTTACCCATACCTCTAGCAACAACTGCAGCATGAGATGTAGCTCCACCTCTTGCAGTTAAAATACCTTCAGCTAAATTCATACCTTCAATATCTTCAGGTGAAGTTTCTAGTCTAACTAAAATAACTTTTTCTTTATTTTTTACTTTTTCAACAACTTCTGCAACATCAAAAGCTACAATACCACAAGCAGCCCCAGGGCTTGCTGCAGTCCCCTCACCAATTGGAGTCGCTTTTTTCAAAGCTACTTGATCAAATTGAGGATGAAGCAATGCATCTAGTTGTTTTGGATCAACAAGCATTAATGCTCTTTCTTTACTAATAGAACCAGCCTCATACATTTCAACAGCAACTCTTAAAGCAGCTGTAGCAGTTCTTTTACCGCCTCTTGTTTGAAGTAAATATAATTTACCTTCTTCAATAGTAAACTCTATATCTTGCATATCTTTAAAATGATTTTCTAATTTTAAACTAAGTTCAACAAATTGATCATAAACTTCAGGCATTGCTTGTTTTAATGTATCAATTTGTTCAGGAGTTCTAATACCTGCTACAACATCTTCACCTTGAGCATTAATTAAATATTCTCCATAAAGCTTATTCTCACCTGTAGCTGGGTTTCTTGTAAAAGCTACACCAGTACCAGATGTATTACCCATATTACCATATACCATTGATTGAACATTTACTGCTGTTCCCCAAGATGATGGGATACCATTCATTTTTCTATAATAATTAGCTCTTGGGTTTTCCCAAGATTCAAAAACAGCTGTAATTGCTCCAAATAATTGATCACTTGGATCAGTTGGAAAATCTTCTTTCATTTCTTTTTTATAAAAAGCTTTAAATTTAGAAATCATTTCTTTTAAATCTTCTGCTGTAAAATCTGTATCTGCTTCAATGTGTTTAGCTTCTTTCATTTCATCAATAATTTCTTCAAATCTTGATTTAGCAAGGCCTTTAACAACATCTGAAAACATTTGAATAAACCTACGATAAGAATCATATGCAAATCTAGGGTTATTAGTTTTTTGAACTATCCCTTCAACAACTTCATCGTTTAAACCTAAATTTAAAATTGTATCCATCATACCAGGCATTGAAACTCTAGCACCACTTCTAACAGAAACAAGCAAAGGATTGCTTGGATCACCAAACTTCTTTTCAGTGATTGTTTCTAATTTAGCCATAGCTTCTTTAATTTCTTGTTTGATATTTTCTGAGATGGTTTTTTTACTTTCATAATAATAAGTACAAGCCTCTGTACTTACAGTAAAACCTTGAGGGATAGGTAAACCTAACTTAGTCATTTGACCTAAATTAGCTCCTTTTCCACCAAAAAGGTTTTTCATAGATCCGTCTATTTCTGTAAACATATAGACAAACTTTTTGTTCGACATAAATATTCCTCCTAATTTCGTTTTACTTATGTATTATAACACTATTTACCTAAAAAGCAACCAAAAAACTCTATTATTTATTCTTCATCATAAAAGTTTAAAAAAGAGTATTCTTGCCCTTTGTGTTTCCATCCTAATGCACAATCTAAATTAATATTGTTTGCACTATTATAAATACATTTTTCTATATCTTTAAATTCTTTTTTTAAACTAGCTATTAATTCTTTTATTTTTTTACGATAAGAATCTAAATCTTTACTAGCAACTCTACAAGCACAACTTAATGCTTCAATTTCACAATACTTCATATAATTAATAATACTCTTTTCCTCAACAAAAGTCATAGGTCTAATCAATTCCATATTTTTAAAATTAGTTGATTTTAACTTAGGCATCATTGTTTTAAAAGTCCCATTATAAAATATATTTAAAAGAATAGTTTCAATTACATCATTCTTATGATGACCTAATGCAATTTTATTACAGCCTTGTTCTTGAGCAAACTCATACAAGAAACCTCGCCTCATCCTAGCACACATATAACAAGGTTTTTCTGGATTAAGTTTATTCGCTACTTCAAAAACATTAGATACTTTTATAGTAATAGGAATGTTTAATTTATCACAATTATCTATTAATTTTTTAATGTTTTCTTCATTGTATCCTGGATCCATAACTAAATACTTTACTTCAAAATTCTTTTGATTATGTCTCTTTATCTCTTGAAAAAGTTTAGCCATTGTAAGACTATCTTTTCCGCCTGATATACAAACCCCTATAACATCATTTTCTTCAATTAAATCATATGTATTTATAGCTTGAATAAAGGGTTTAAAAATTTTAGCACGATATCTTTTTACAAGAGCGCGCTCCATTTCTTTTAGTTCCATATTTTCCCCTTTAAAAAAGTGTCTTTAAAAGACACTTATTTATTTACTTTTTTATCGTTTGTTTTTTAATTTTTTTCTCTGCTTCTACTTTATTATCATATTCCCAAACAATATGGAAAGATAAAGTAATTCCAAACACTACAACAAAACCAATTAAAGCTTGCCACCAAAGATATTTACTAACAACCCAATTAGAATATCCAGCATTCATTAAATCGTTATTAATTCCATCAACAACCTCAACAGTAGATTTTGTTTCAGTAAAGAAATCACCCATTTGAACAACTGCATAATCAGTATGATCAAGTCCTGGTTTAAATGTTTGATCATCAGGCCTATAATCTAATGGATCACTTGGATTATCATAATAGAATTTTAAATATGTATCAGGAGAAAAATTATTAGTTTTAAAAACCATTTTTTTCACTGTTACAGGTACATCTTGATCATCTTTGTCAGGAAGTGCATCATAGTCTAATACAAACATTGTAATAGCCTCAGGAATAACTTCATCACCTTCTTCTGGAATTATCATCATTCTAATTCTAGCAAAAGTACTTTCATCAACCGTAGCACCCAATCCTCTTAATTCATTCAATCTTGTATAATTAATATTGTATAAATAAAATACATAATCAATTTCGTTTGAATCTTCTTCTAAAGTAGCCCAAACATCTACATCAAAAATTTTACCTAAAGAAGAATTAACTTCTGTTGTAAACTTTTCTTCTTTATATTTATAAGAAGTATACTCTGTATATATATCAAGTTTCTCAACTGTAGTTTCACCTTGTGAAATATACATATCTGCATAAGCATTAATAAAATCACCTGTACGATATCTTTGAAAACCATATCCCCATATAATTGCACCGACTACTAGAGGAATTATAATTGCGATTGCTAAACGTATATACTTACCCATTTTTTAAGTCATCATTTAATAATAAATAAATGATTTCTCCTTTCAAGTTTATTAAATTACTTCATAAGCCATATGAAATTATAGCATATCAATTAAAAAACTTCAACTTTTATTTATTTTCTTTTATTTTTTTAACATGTTAATTTATCAAACAAATAAAAAATAAATAAAAATATTTAAAAATATTTTCAAATTAATGGTTGATTTTTAAAAACTTTGGTGTATAATATATGTAAAAGGAGGTAATTTTATGACTGTACAATGGTTTTCTAAAAGTTTACAAGCTTTAGCTACTATCTATGATAATAACATAACCTTTAACACAGCAGCAAGTCGTTTTTTAGATAACGCTTATAAAGTAGTTATAGGCTTTGATCAAAAAGAAAAAGCTTTATTAATTAAAACTGTTAGTAAAGAAGATGTTTCGATGGGTTTATATAAATCAGAAGATTTATATAGCGTTGCTATTAAACCAAGTTATGGAAGGATTCATAGTAAGCAAATTGTGCGCCACTTATGCGAATTGTTTCCGCTAGATTTTGAAAACAAGACATCTTACAAGTATGCATGTACTTGGGATGCCCCACAAAAAGTTTTAAAAGTTAATCTTCAAAAGGAGGTAGAAGAATGAGCTGGCTTGAAATTACAATGATTGTTTTTTGGGCTGTAGTTATTGTCATCACTATCCTAATCGAAATTAATACTTTTGATTTGGTTAGTTTGTGGTTTACGATTGGTGCAATTATTGCATTAATATTGGCCGCTTTTACAATCGCTCCATTAATTCAAATCGGTGTTTTCGTTGGAGTTTCTCTTTTGTTTATTGTTGCTTTACAGCCACTTACTAAAAACATTAGAGCAAACAAAAGCATTGTAAGAACTAATGCTGACAAGGTTGTTGGAATGATTGGTGTAATTACTAAAGAAGTTATACCAGGTGAAATTGGCGAAGTCAAGGTTGATGGCGAGTTATGGCTTGCTATAAATCAAGAGGGCAAAGCTATTTTAGTTGGTAAAAAAGTTAGTGTAAAAGCAATTAGCGGAATTAAGTTAATTGTTAGTCCTATCGATGAAGAAAAAGAAATAAATTTATAATGAAAAGAAAAGGAGATTTAAATTTATGATTTTAGCCGCAGGAGATGTTGTAATTGTTGTTATTTTAGCTATTTTATTGCTTTTGATTATTTTAGCTGCTACAAGCATTCGTATAGTGCCACAAGCAAATGCTTTTGTAATCGAAAGGCTTGGTTCATACCATGTAACATGGTCTACTGGATTGCATTTCTTAATACCTTTTATTTAC
>JAQUUM010000107.1 GCA_028693885.1 Bacilli bacterium | reverse complement strand
GATGATTTCATCTTGAAGGACATTGTTGTATTCAATAGCATTGATGACTTCGCCTCTCATATAGACATTATGTTCAACCAATAATAATTTAATAGCATCTAAAGTTTCTTCGGTTGTTAGATCATAAGTTTCGCCTTCAAAGACTATTTTGAATAATGCTTTACTATCATGGTAATAGTCATATTGATTTGGATAAAACTCAACTTGTCTAATACCTTGAGTTTGAATTAGACTTTGATAGATTCCTAAAGCTTCAATTTGTGAAATGTCATCTACCATAATCTCACACGCCCCATAGTTTCCAAACTCATCATTCATAACTACAAGGGCTTGTTTAGTATTACTATCACTTGGTAAATAACTAGATCCATCATAATTAATCTTTACTTGAGTGATTAGTAATATTCCCACAATAAATAAAACTATGAATATACTAAGAATAATGTGTCGAAAACGAATAATAA
The DNA here is from genome assembly GCA_028693885.1 of Bacilli bacterium. Taxonomy (GTDB): domain Bacteria; phylum Bacillota_I; class Bacilli_A; order ML615J-28; family CAG-698; genus JAQUUM01. Next base: position 4,354 of record JAQUUM010000107.1, on the reverse strand, counting down.
ATTTCATAAATACCTCCTATATTTGATGTTGAATAATGAACATCATTTTTCAACGCTGTGTTGACTATTTCTTACAATTCTATTATAATATAGTTAAGAAATAATACAATAATCAAAACATTGATAAGTGTTTGTTATTAAACAAAAATCAATAAATTGTTGAGGAGGAATATATGGATAGAAGAATTTCTAAGACCACACAATCATTAAAAGATGCTTTAGTTACTTTGATGGAAGAAAAAGAGTTACGCAAAATTACTGTTAGCGATATAACAAAACTTGCTAATATTAATAGAGGAACGTTTTATCTTCACTATTTAGATATATATGATATGGTTGAAAAATTAGAAGATGAAATAATTGATAAAATTAAACAGATAATTGATACTGGAAATAGTGTAGTGACTAACTATTTGTATTTACCTATTTTAGTTAAGATTATTGAATATTTCTATCAAGATAAACGTTTTATTCAAACTCTTATTTCTCCAAATGGCGATCCTTTCTTTTTAAATAGAGTTCAAGATATAATGGTTGATCATTCAATGAAAATATATCGAGGAAGTTTAAAGAAATATGATGCAAGTTATATAAAGGTAATAATGACCTTTATTGTATCTGGTGGAATCGGTGTATTTACAGAATGGTTTAAAGGTGGGTGTAAAACACCAGTTCATGAAGTAATCATTCCTTGTGAAACTATAATTTCAAAAGGGCTTAATAATTTGTAAAGAATAATAAATGAAAAAGGCAATAAAAAAAATTGCCTTTTTTTATTTACTAAAAATAACTAAAATTTTTCCAAGAAAATTAGATATTCTTACGTATATATAGTGTAAAGACTTTTAGTCATGAAAGGAAAGAATATGAAAAAGATTTTGCTGGTTGGTATGTTATTGCTTAGTGTATTTTTATTTGTAGGTTGTAGTAGTCAAGACCTAGAGAATATTAGAAAATTAGGTTTAATAGGAAATGTAAGTGAAGAAGCAACACCTGAAACAAATTCTACTTTTAAAAGTAAAATGTATCATGAGGTTAGAGTTAATAATTCATATGGATTTGAAAGGGTGAAATACTATTCATTAGAAGAAGGTGAGTTTCTTGATGATGAAGATTTTTTAAAAATACCTAATGATATAGAACCAATTGAAATGATTGAAAAAATTTCTAGAATATTTTCAACCAAAGGTTCTTTATATACTGCTGAAATTTTAAAAATTATTAATGAAGATGGTATCCAAATTAAATATATTTATAAAATAGATGAAGCTAATTATTTAGAGATTATTTATTCTGATTTAGAAGAATTTAAGTTGATTATAAAAGCTACAATCAATAATGTTTTAATTTATGAAACCAAATATGATTTAAATGAAATATTAGGGGTTTGTATAATCTATGATAATTCAAATGAACTTGCATCGTTTAGGGGTAAAGCAAGCTATGCTGATGATGCATTGTATGTTTTAATAGATTTAACAGTAGGAGATATAAATGAAGTATTTGAATTAGATATAATATTTGATCCTTGTTACTATGGAGAGGAAAGTGAGTATATTGAAGAAGAATTTGATGTAGAAGAAGATTATTCTTTTTTAGATACCTATTTTAATGATATTAGTAAATATTGGACATTTTTAGAAGACTATTTATTTAATGGATATTTTGATACAGCAATTCCTGATATTGACTATTATTACTATGATGAATATTTGTGTACTGATGAAGATGTATTATATATTGATGATGTCGTACTTTCAATAGCAATAGATGAATATCCAACATGTGAAGATTTGTATAATGTTTGCCCTGTTTGTTGCTGGAATGATGAAGAAGCACTGCAAGATAACTATTTATTTGATGAATATTATAGTACTCATGAAGGTGTATGCTTTTGTGGTGATTGATATGCTTTTAGATAAATCTAGATAAAACTTAATAAACTTAAATATGGAAAAACTGTAATTTACAAAAATGCTTCCTTGTGCTATTATTAATGCATATAATGGGGAATAAATATGAACATTGATTTAGCAATCGAGAGATTAAAAGACAGGGATGAGGAAGCATTTGAATACATCTATAATGAAACTAAAGATGCAGTTTATGCAATGATTTTGTCAATCATTAGAGACCGTTTTTTAGCAGAAGATGTAATGCAAGACACTTATATGAAAGCCTTACAATCAATCTATCAATTTGAAAAAGGTAAAAGTTTTAAAAATTGGATATTATCAATTGCTAGAAATCAAGCAATTGATTATTATAGAAAAAGGAAAAATCTTGATCTTGTTGATATTACAGAAAATGAGTTCATCTTTCCTCACCAAAATCCAAGGACTTCCCTACAACTTGAAATGGATGAATTATTAGATATTTTAACTATTGAAGAGCGTCAAATTGTAACGCTAAAAATAGTTGATAATATGAAACATAAAGATATTGCTAAATTGTTAAACAAAAAAGCTGGGACTGTAATGTGGATATATAATCAAGCAATCAAGAAAATGCAAAAGAAAGGAGGAGTAAAATAATGAAAAAACAAGATATCAAAAAAATCATAAGCGAAGGCATGAAAACTTCAATGCCTAATATTGTTGATAAAATTGATCTTAATTCTATCGTCTTTGAGGCACCTATAGAAGAAAAAACTATCTCAAGACTAAGAATCTTTTCAAAATTACTTCCAAAACTTTCTTTAGTATTTATTGCAATACTTGCATTAGTTGTATTTATATCAATTGATTATAGTCTTCAAGAAAATGCAGCTACAGGTACAGTTGCTTATCCTTTAGCATCAAAAGAAGAATTATATAGTTTTACAAGTGTTTCATCAAGTTCACTTTTAAAACTTTCACTTGATGAAAGTATTACAGGGCCGCTTACTGCAGATTCTACTAGTGCTGCTACGTTAAACCAAAATGATCTTAAGTTCTTAAATAGTTATTTAAATGCCTTTGAAATCATTATTGGAAATAAAGAAACTATGTCTTACGAATTAATCGATTCAGATAAACCAAATTATGAAGAAAAAATAGTTTTTTCAACTGTTGACCTTTTAGGTAAAACAGTTAGTTATACTATTTATTATACAAACGATTATAGTTTAGAAAACAAGGTTTTAATGAATGGTTCTCTTATAATTGGAAACATTGAATTTGTTATTAATGCTTTTCAAAATATTGAGACACTACAATTCCAAATGTTAGTTTTTGCAGCAAATTCTAATGACCAAAACTATGTTAAGGTAATGAGTTATGTTGAAAATGATATTCAAAAAATGAGTTATGAACTTTATAAAAATTCATATTTAATTCATAAAAGTGTTTTAGATGTAAAAGATACTAACAATAGTTTAGAATTAGTTTTAAAAGTTTCACAAGAGTCTTCACTAAAAAAATTCAATATTAGTAAAGTAGAAGTTAATGGAATTCAAAAATTTAGGGTTGGATATGAAGTTTCTGAACTTTCTAATCAAATAGAGGCTCCTTGTAATGATGCAGTAGTTGAAGACTCATCTCCAACAATTCCACCATCAACAGAAGATTCAGGGACTACACCAAATGATAATCTAGAAGACCCAGCTTCTGTAGATATTTATGGTGATGATGGTGAATTCTTTGTTGATCCATATTATGATGGTACTGAAATGACTTATTTGTATAAATATTCGTATAATATTCAAGATTCTTTATATGAGTTTTTCTGGAATAGATTCTTTGGAGAGTATGAGGAAGAATACTATTGGGAAGATGAAGAGTACTCTGATGATGATTATTGGTATGAAGATTATTATTATGAAGAAGATAGTGATTATTGGTATGATGAAGAAGGTTGGCGTGCTTGGTAAAAGATAAAACAAGACTAGAGTTGATAAATAAAATATCAACTCTTTTTTAAATATTAAATGCAATTTATTAGAAATGACTTAAAATATGATATAATATAGATAGCTTAAGGAGGGCATATAAATAATCAGCTTTATGAAAGTTTATATAAGAATATTAAAACTTCCTATATTTTATTAGAAAAACGAGAAGATGAACTTATAATTTTAGATGTTAATGATGCAATTATTAGTGATAGACCATATAGAAAAAGAAGGAGTAAGAAAGAGGCAATCCTTGAGATTGAAGAGAATGCTGGAAAACAGTTTGATCCTGAAATCTCAAGGATTGCCTTAGAGAAAGTTCTACTGGTTACATAAAAATAAATTTTTATGTAACCTTTTTTGTTTGTTGATTATAAAATAAAATTATGTTATAATGTTGATTGTTGGGGGTTTTATGGGAAAAATATGTTATATTGTTGGGGCTGGTGAATTTTATAACCATAGAATTGAACCATACCCAGA
>JAQUUM010000002.1 GCA_028693885.1 Bacilli bacterium | reverse complement strand
AAAAGCAAAAAAAACTGATGAAATTAGTAAATTATCTCATCAGTTTTAAAAGGTTTTTACAAAAAAGTGCCTATCTTAAGGGACTTTTTACAAAAGTAAATTGTATCAAACCTATTCATTCAATATGGCGCGCCTGATAGGATTCGAACCCATGACCTTCTGATTCGAAGTCAGATACTCTATCCAGCTGAGTTACAGGCGCAAATAGAAAAAAGCACCGAAAGGTGCTTTTATTTTAATATTTCAGTAAGCATCTTGCTATCTAGTCTTTTTATAATTTCTACAATTAATTTAACTGTATTTTCATAATCATCGTAGTGAATAATAGAACTGTGAGAATGAATATACCTAGTAGGGATGCAAAGAGACATACCAGGAGCTCCTGAATTAGCTAGATGCATTGAAGATGCATCAGTCGATCCACCTGCTAACATATCTAGTTGATAAGGAATTTTAAGTTCATCAGCTATTTCAATAACCTTTTTCCTTAAACCTACATGACCTATCATGCCATTCTCATACACTAATACCTCAACTCCATTACCTAGTTTTGAACCTTCTTCAACATTTGGAGTATCTTTTGCAATACCAACATCTAAAGCAAATACAATATCTGGTTTTATCAGCGTGGCAGAAGTTCTTCCACCTCTTAAACCCAATTCCTCCTGTACAGTCGCAATTCCAAAAACAATGTTTGGGTGTTTAATATTTTTTAACTCATTTAAAGTGTCAATAACAATTGCACAGCCTATTCTATTGTCCCAAGCTTTTGCTAAAAGCATTTTTTCATTTTTCATGACATGAAACTCAGAGTAAGGAGCAATCATATCACCAATTTTAATCCCCCAGCCTTCAGCCTCCTCTTTGCTTGAAGCCCCGATATCTATAAACATATCTTCTATTTTAACAACTTTATCTCTTTGCTCTTTTGTTAAAATATGAGGAGGAATGGATCCAATAACACCTCTGATTTCAGATCCTGTTGAAGAAACAATCACAACTTGCTGAGCAAGCATTACTTGACTCCACCAGCCTCCAATTGTCTGAAACTTAACAAACCCACTATCTGTTATTTTGGATACAATCATACCGACTTCATCCATATGTCCAGCAATTGCAATTTTAGGACCTTTTTCATCCCCAATTTTTTTAGCAATGATTGACCCAATTCCATCATAAATAAGATCATTTACACCGACAGAATCTAAAAACTTTTCTTTTACAAATTCTCTTACCTTAGCTTCATGACCACTTATACCATATATATCAGTAATTTCTTTTAGTAATTTAATTTTTTTATTCATTACATCACGCATTAATACTAGGTTTTTCTTTCTCTTCAGGCTCAATAACTGGAGTCTTCTCCTCTTTTTCAGGAATTATAACTTCATCTTTTTGCTCTGCAGGTAGTTCTACACCTTTCTTTTCTTTCACAGTCTTTTTCTTAGTGACTTTTTCAGAAGCAAATTCATAACGATAGTTTCGATAATTCTTTACTCCACTAAAAATTATGAACAAAGCACTGATAACAGCAATTGCAAAAACAATCCAAGCTAAAACATTTGCATCAATTCCTGCTCCAAAAAGACCAGCACTAATAACCATAGTTCCCAAAGTAAATACAATAACACTTGTAATAAACTGAGTCTTATCAGTTTCTTCATCGCGCATTATATTTGCAAAGAAATATACCAATCCTCTCAAATATAAAACCGACCCCATTAAATAACCTAACGTTTTCCCAATACCTGTAGTTTGTTTTACTCCAATAACAATCAAAGTAATACCAATAGCAACGTTTGCTAAAATTTCAATAAAATATATTGAAGCTAGCAACTTGTCAGATGTTGTTTTTAACAAAGGAACAACTCTAAAAACGCCTAAAATAAATAAAGCAAGTCCTACAATTACATAAATAATCTCATTTTGAGCAACAATAATAATTCCCATTGCTAAAATAACGGCAGCACCAATCCACTCAAACAACCACAAATACTTCTTAAAAATACTTTTCATTTCTTTCACCTCACATTTTTTCTTTTACTCCTACCCCTACTAGAGATAAGCAATCTTTTAAAACAATTTTTACAGCTTCAAAAACAGTCATTTTTTCAATCGTCATTTCTTCATCTTCAGTAATAATCTTTTCATCATTGTAATAAGCATGCACGCAAGTTGCTAATTCTAAAGCATATTGAATTAACTTATGTGGCTTTCTTTTTATTGCTGCTTCTTCAATATAATTTGGATATTGTATTAACACTTTAACAATCTTTTCAATATTTTTTATATCAATATCAGCAAATTCAGATACACCAGTATAAATTATTCCTCTATTTTCAGCCACCTTAAACAAACTACAAATTCTAGCATATGCATATTGAACATAATACACAGGATTTTCATTAGAATTTTTTAATGCTAAATCTAAATCTAAATCCATATGAGTATTTAAGGCTTTTGAACTATATAAAAACCTTAATGCATCAGTTCCAACTTCTTCTATAAGGTCATGCAAAGTTATTGCTTTACCACTTCTTTTACTCATTTTAATTTCTTCGTTATTTTGAATCACTCTAACCATTTGTAGTATATCTACATCAAGCATATTAGGATCTTTACCTAGCATCGCTATTGATGCTTTTAATCTATTAATATACCCATGATGATCAGCACCTAAAACATCAATCAAATAATCATAACCTCTACTAATTTTATTATAATGATAGGCAATATCAGGCATCAAATACGTTAATGTTTTATCATTTTTGATTAATACTCGGTCTTTCTCATCACCAAAAGCTTGAGTCTTCAACCAAGTAGCACCACCTTCCTCATATGTATGTCCTAACTCACTAATTTTTTTATAAGCAGCTTCTACCTCACCATTATCATAAAGTGATTGTTCAGAAAACCATATATCAAATTCTACATTAAAAGATTTTAAATCTTTTTTTAAGCCCTCTAATAAGAACTTTGTCCCATAATTTCTAAAAAAATCATACCATTCATTTTCTAAAAATACATCGTTTTTTTCTTTTTTAATCATCTTAGCTATCTCAATTATTTCTTGTCCATAATAACTGTCATCCCCTAATTTAGGAACATAGCCGAATAATTCTCTATATCTTTCGTAAATTGAAATCGCCAAATTTTTAATTTGATTTCCTGCATCATTAACATAATGTTCTTTAGTTACTTCATAACCTACTTTTTTAAAAATTCTTGATAGTGAGTCTCCATAGGCAGCACCACGTCCGTGCCCTATATGCAAATATCCAGTCGGATTAGCACTTACAAATTCAATATTAACTTTTTTATTAGCTCCAATTTTTAATTTTCCATAATCGTCTTTTAGATTGATAATTTTAAAAATAATGTTTGTAAGATATTTTTTATCCAAAAAGAAATTAATGAATCCAGGATTTGCTATTTCAATCTTATCGAGATGAAGATCTTTTAAATCAAATTCTTTAACCATCTCTTGAGCAATTGCCATCGGCGGTTTTTTTAAACTTTTAGCCAACTTTAAAGCTAAGTTGGTTGCATAATCCCCATTACTTTCTTCTTTAGGAATTTCTAAAATTATTTCCTCACTTATACCTTTTTCTTCTATTATATTATTTAATTTATTTTTTATCTTCAAAAGTATTTCATTTATCAAATTTATAATCCTCAACTTTTTTCATTAGCATTTGCATAAATTCTTCTCTCAAATCATCTCTTTTCAAGGCAAAATCGATATTAGCTTCTAAAAAACCAATTTTTTTACCAACATCATAATATTTACCTTCAAATTTATGAGCATAAACTTTTTCTTTTAAAAGTAATGTTTTTATTGCATCAGTTAGTTGCACTTCGCCATTATGTCCTGGAGCTTGCGTCTCAAGAATATTGAATATTTCAGGAGTTAATATATATCTTCCCAAAATTGCAAGATCGCTCGGAGCATTTTCTACATTTGGTTTTTCTACCAAATCGATTACTTCTACATCTTTATTATTTATATATCTAGGATTAACAATCCCATATTTACTGATATCTTTAGCTTCAACTTGTTGAACAGCAACAACAGAGCTTTGATACTTTTCAAAAGTATCGCATAGTTGTGCTAGAACTGGTTTTTCGTCATTTACTATTATATCATCACCTAACAAAATTGCAAACGGCTCATCTCCAACAAAACATTTCGCGCAAAGAATAGCATTACCTAGCCCCTTTGCTTCCTTTTGCCTTATCGAATGAATGTTTATTAATTTACTTATATCTCGAACCATTTCAAGTTCTTCTAATTTATTATTTTTTTCAAGAAAATATTCCAACTCAAGCGATCTATCAAAATGGTTTTCAATAGCCTGCTTTTGATGGTTTGTTATTATTAATACTTCTTCAATTCCAGCCTTAACTGCCTCTTCAACAATATACTGAATAGTGGGTTTATCAACTATAGGTAACATCTCTTTAGGTTGACTTTTTGTGGCCGGTAAAAACCTAGTACCATACCCCGCAGCTGGAATAACTGCTTTTTTAATTTTCATCATTGCTCTTCTCCATAATATTATTATATCTTATTATACCAAATTTTTTTATAAAAGTAAACTACTTGAAAAAACACGAGTTGTATTCAAGTTTATCCTCTTAAAGAATTTCGCTCAATAAAACCAAAAAAATCATTTACTTGATAACCTATATCATTTAATTTAATAAAGCCACTAAACTTACCAAATAATTTTAAATTTTTTCTACTTGTTATAATATAATTATTTTTTACATGTGTAAGTAAAATCGGATTAAAAGTAATATTGACTATCCCATCATCAGATAAAATCTTCCACTCATCTAATAACATCTCATTTTCACTTTCATCAAGTTTAATTTTAAAAATAACATTGCATACTTTATAACTTTTTTCATTTATGAAAATTATATTTTCACTAGCAGACGATGTATCAGAAATCCCTTCCCCTAATGTAATTGTAAATAAATCTTTCTCTATTTTTCCACTTATACTAGCCCAAAAGCAATTGCTCATATAAGGCATTACTGATCTAATCCACTTAAAAGAAGTATTTAAAATCTGTACATCATAAATTTGGTTTTCAATCCTTAAAAATCCTTCATTTTTATGGTTAAAACTTTTTTGGAAATAGCAAAATTGATTTTTTTCTTCAAAAGGGCAAGCAACTACAATTGCCTGTGAATTTTCATTTAGAACTTTAATATCACATACAAAGTCATTTTTACCATCATATTTTTCTGCTGAAACATAAATCTTTTTATAGTTATCAAAATTTTTTATACTTACTAATATTTTTTTATTTTTAAAATAGTTTTCACCTGATGAATCGCTTTCTGAAATAAAAAAATCTTTACTCGCGAAAAACTTATAGTATGATTTAGAAAACCTAAAATTCTTTTTAATATCATAAAAACCAATTTCTGCTAATTTATAAAAGAAATTATTACTTATTTCAATAGAGAACCCGTAATCTTGATTACCAAAAAAATAAAAATTTGTCTCTTTAATTTTACTTTTACTAGCTTTGATTCGCTCTCTTTCAAATGTTTTGACTAATTTATTAGAATAACCTTTTTCTACTAACTTCCCATGCTGGTCTAATAAATTACCTACAGTTAATTTATTGTCCATTACTCAGCCTTCTTTGTTGCTTCTTCTTCACTTATGATTTGCGCAACTCTTGTTGAAGCAGCCGCAGCAATAGCTCCTACTACATCGTCTAAAAATGTATGACATTGTTCACTTTCACTTTTACCATGGTCATTTAACTCTTTAACAATACCAGGTTTATTTACATCAATATCTCCAAAATTTGTTTGGCCAATAACTCCATAGTTAGCTGCTATACTCAATCCTAAAATTTCATCTATTCCAAACATGCCTAAATCATCTTTCATTATACTCTGAATCGGCTCTCTAAAAATTCCTCCTTGCTCAGTCAATCTATCAATTTCAACACTTAATTGAACGATGTGGAATATATCTCTATACGACAAAGTTTTTTTAACACTAGCTAAACATAATTCAAAAGTTGTTTTAGGATTATATTTGATTTGTTGCTTATAGGCAATCATAGCAATGTCTTCAATTTTTACTCCTCTTTCTGTCAACCTTTCAACATTCAAACTGTACATTTCATCTCTTGAAAAATAAATTTTTTTCATTTTCAAATCTCCTCTATTGAATTTTTTTATCTTTTAAAATAATATTTCTACCCGTTCCGTTTAAAAAATCTCTAACAGACATTTTCTTTTTTCCCTCAAGTTGTAATTCTAATATTTCAACAGCACTTTGTTCTGCGCAAGCTATAAAGAATGAATCTTTTTTAATATCTATAATTTGGCCGCTTTCATATTTGCTTTCTATTAATAAACTATTAACTTTAAAGACTTTAATTTTTTTATCATCCAACTCAAAATAGCAACCAGGATTAGGATTAAGTGCTCTAACTTGATTTCTTATTTGAAATGCATTTTTTGTAAAAAGAATTTTTTCATCTTCTTTTTTTATATTTGGAGCATACGATACAAACTCTTCGTTTTGAGGAACTGTTTCAACAAGATTTTTCTCAATTTTTTCTAAACATTCGCTTATCATTATAGACCCCAAATCACCCAACTTATCAAATAAATTGTTTTGATAATCATTTTCATCAATTTTAATCGACTTTTGCATAATAATATCACCAGCATCCATCTTGCTTGTCATATAGATTATACTTATTCCTGTTACTTCATCACCATTAAGCAAAGCTTTTTGAATCGGAGCTCCTCCTCGATATTTAGGCAATAAAGAAGCATGCACATTTATTGCTTTATATTTAGGGTGATTCAGTACAATGTCTGGAACAATTTGTCCGTAAGCTGCTGTAACAATTATATCACACTTATTATTCAATATAGTATTAAATTCTTTTTTAATATTAGTAGGTTGATATATAGGTATTCTCTTATCTATAGCCCATTTTTTAACTGCAGAAGCCATCAATTCATTCTTTCTGCCAGCTAATTTATCAGGCTGAGTAACCACCAAGACAACCTCATGATTCAAAGAAATTTTTTCTACAATTTTAACAGCAAATTCAGGAGTCCCCATAAAAATAACTTTCAAAATATCACCTACTTAAACATCTTTGGATTTTTTTCGAAAACAAGTTCTACTTTTCTTTCAAGACTTTTTTTATACATCTCTTTAAATAACATATTTATTCCCTTAGGATCATTGTGCTTTAATAACAACTGTACACTTTTATATTTATTAACATAAACAGGTCCAAGACAATCTTTTTCTCCCTCAACTAACTCTAAAAAATGTTTTTTAAAACTATTGGCAAATATATACATTTTTTTGTACTCGCTTCTAATATAAACTCTATTTAACTCTAAAAATGGAGGATATGATAACATTCTCCTTATTTTAATTTCTTCATTAAAGAAATTATTATAGTTAGCAAGGCAGCCATTTTTTATAATAGCATTATCTTCATAATTAGTTTGTACATATAAAGAACCACTATACCTTATAGCACAATTAGCAATTAAACTATATACTAAAAAAGAACTATTATAATCATTCATGTTTAAAAAATTATCAGCATTTAATACGCCTACAACATGAATATTATTATTTTTCAACATTTTTGTTATGACATTAGTTCCTATAATAAAATCAACAGTTCCCTCTTCAATTGCTAAGAGAGCTTGCTTTATGTCATCAAAAGCTTTAAGATTATCGCTATCGATTTGCAAAATTTTAGCTTGTGGAAATTGTTCAATTATTTTTTCTCTTACCTGTTCTAATCCAAATCCTAGTTTGCTAATAGTTTCCGAACCGCAATGACGGCATTTTTCATAATTTGCTTCTTTATGATTACAATAACTACACTGAGCATAACCTTTCTCTTTATATAAAACAAGTGGAATATCACATTTTGGACATCTTAATACTTTCCCACAACTTCTACAAGTAAGAAGAGAACTATAACCCTTATTATTTAAAATTAAAAGTGCTTGTTTTTTTAATAATAAACATTCTTTTAGTTTTTCTAACAGTTGTCTTGAAATTATCTTATTATTTGAAAGAATTTCATCTTTCATATTAATAATCTTATAATCGATCTCTAAATCTTTTTGATATTCTAGTAAAGTATATTTTCCCATTATTGCTTTGTAGTACGTTTCAATAAGCGGAGTTGGTGAAACATATAAAATTTTAGCATTATTATAATTAGCCCTAAATTCAATTATATCTTTAGTATCAAAATTAGGCGCATATTCATTTATATAATTCCCTTCTTCTTCATTGATCATAATTATTAAACCCAATTTATTAATTGGGAAAAAAATTCCTACTCTCGTAGTTATAACAATGTCAACTAAATCATTCTTCAAATTTATATAATTATCATAAAATTCTTTTTTAGATACCGAGCTATTGAAAGACACAATTTTATACCCCTTTAATCTAGCTTTCAAAAATATCTCTAATTCTTCACATGCTAGTATTGTTGGAACAATAAACATTGTCTTTTTTTCTTTTTTTGCTTTTTCTTGACAAACATCTAAACAAAAATCAAGGCGATATTCATTATCATTCGAAAACAATAAGGCTGGTTTTTTTTCATTTTTTAACCACTTATTTTTTAACTGATTTTGTGTGAAATCATAACTAATTTCTATTATTGACTTTTCAGTAGTTTCCTCATCTCTAACAAAACTTGTAATATAACCTTCTTTTTCAAGTTTCAATACTAAATCAGCACTGCAATTAGCATAATCACATATTTCTTCTAACAATGCATCTTTATGTAACTTAAGGTAATTCAAGCACTCTGTTTTTTTAGTACTTAGTTGTACTAAAGAATTAGTATTTGAATAATTATAATATTTTTGTTTTTGTTTACCTTTGTATTGATTAACTTCATATTCAAAACTTATATTTCCTTTTTTTACCTCTTCTTTAATATCTGGAAATTCTTTAAGTAAATCCTTTGTAAGTAAAATTTTTGATTTATTATTGAAGGCCTCAATAAGTTTTTGATCAATCTGATTAGTATTAATTACCCTGATATATCTTTTGTATTTCCCTTTTAAAAAAGCAGGTAACATCATATTTAAACAAATAGATCTACTAACATTAAGATCAAAACTCATTTTTTTTGCTAGATCAACTTGTTCGATAGTCAATGAAGCATCTAAATCTAAAACATCAACAATCTCTTTTAGATCTCCTTGATATTCAGTTGTATCACTTATTCCTACAACAAACCCCATAGTTTCTTTAAAACCAAAAACTACTAAAACTCTACTGCCTATTTCTAAAATTTTTTCAAATTGATTTGGAATAATATAGTCAAATTCTTCATTTATTATTGAGGTTGGTATATCTACTATTACTTTTGCATACATTCAATCATCTCCCTAATAGCTTCTATATATATATTAGCAAAAAAATACAAAAAATAAAATAAAAATCAAAATAATGGTGATTTTGTCACCATTATTATTTAATCAATAATTCTTCTTCGCCTTTAACATTTAGTTTTTTTATTACTATTTTGCCTTCATAGATTTCTTCTAAAGCTATACCTAAATTTTTTACATTATGTGGTTTAGTTATTAAACGCATTGTAGGCTCATTAGTCTCAGGATTAATTAATGCTAACTCTTTTGATCTTTTAGCCGCCCCAATAACTAGTATATATTTAGAACCTACTTTTTCTACTAATTGGTCAATTGATGGATATCTAATTCCGTCTTTTTTCATTGTTTCACCTCCAACATTTTATAATATGTATTAATTGTTCTTTCAGTCTTCGCATGTTCAGCACGTATGATTGCTAAAATTTTATCAGCTGCATTTTCTACAGTATCATTAATTACAATGTAATCATATAAATATGCAAGTTTTAATTCGTTTTTTGCTTTTTCTAATCTAGCTTGCAATTCATAACTACTTTCAGTTCCTCGTTCAATTAATCTTTTTTCTAAATCTTTAAGTGAAGGAGGTGCAATAAAAACAAAAACAGCTCCTGGCATTTTCTCTTTAACTTGTAAAGCTCCATCAACTTCAATTTCTAAAATAACTTCGCTTCCTTCAGACAATTTACTATCGATTGATTCTTTTAAGGTACCATAATAATTTCCTACAAACTTAGTATATTCAAGGAATTCTCCTTTATCTACCTTTTTAATAAATTCATCCTCACTAACAAAATAATAATCTATTCCTTCTTTTTCCTGGCCTCTTGGTTTTCTAGTTGTAACTGAGACTGAATAAACTAAGTTGTGATTTTCTATTTTAAAAAGTGCTGATCTAACAGTACCCTTACCAACACCAGATGGTCCTGATAATACTACTAGAATTCCTCGCTCATTTAATTTCATAAAATACCAAATAGGTTTTACCCTATAATGCCTTTCTGATTTATATCACTTATTATACTACATTTTATTATAAAATAAAAGTATTTTCTTTTTTTCATATAAATGTTAGAATATAAAAGGTGGTATATATGAGTATTGATGGAGTTTTAATTCATTTTTTAATATTTGAGCTTAAAAAAGCTTTATTAAATAAACGAGTCAAATCATTTTTTAAAATTAATAATAATGATTTTTTTATTGCATTTCAAAACAATTTAAATCTATTTATTACGCTTAATAATAATTCGCATTTTAGACTTAATGATACTAATTATCCCTCAAGCGCTTCTGATACTTTTACAAATACACTTAGAAGACATATTGATGGGGCTATTTTAAGTAATATTTACCAATTTGAAAATGACCGGATTGCAATTATAGATTTTAAAAAAAGTGATGAACTTGGTTATGTAGATGAATTTTCACTTATTTTTGAATTTTTCGGAAGACATAGCAATCTAATTCTTATTAATAAGGATTATAAAATCATTGACTGTTTTAAAAAAACAAGTCTAGAATATCTTGATGAGCGCATAATTCAACCAAAACTAACTTATATATTTCCGATATCTATTGATAAAATCAACCCATATAAAGAAAAAAATATAGATATATATAAAAATTATTTAGGTTTTTCAAAAATTTTAAAAGAAGAAATCTTTTTTAGAAAAAACATGGATTTCATTTATTCAGAACCAACCCCATGTATTATAAAAAAAGAAAACAAACTTTTCTTTCATGTTTTTGAATTAACACACCTAAATGGTGAAAAAATACCCTTTTCAAGCATTTCAACTATGTTAGAATATTACTTCAAAACTTCTACAGAAGAATCTATCGAAAGTAACGAATTCAAAAAAATTAATAACTATGTTATAAAAGAAATTAAAAAAATCAAAGAGAAAATTTTTAAACAAGAAAATGAACTCAAAATAGCAAAAAATAATTTAGAATTTGAAAAAATAGGCAATCTGATTATAAGTAATTTGCATAATTTGCCTGAACACTCTAACAAAGTTGTTGTATTAGATTACTATACTAACGAAAATATTGAAATAGACTTAAATCAAAATATTTCAGTCAAGCAAAATGCAGAAAAATATTTTAAAATGTACAAAAAGGCTAAACGAACAGTTCCTATTTTAACAAAACAAATTGAATATTCAAAAAATGAAATTGTTTATTTTGAAGAAATTTTAGCCCAAATAAAAATAGGTAAAACAGCTGATCTTAAAGAAGTGCTATTAGAGTTAAAGCAAACAAAGCCAAAAAATACAAACTCTAAAAAATTAGTTAAACCTAACATTTCAATTTTCACAGATTATTTTGATAATAAGTATTATGTAGGAAAAAATAACATCCAAAATGATTATTTGTCTAGCAAAATAGCCAAAAAAACCGATTATTTCTTTCACGTAAAAAATTATAGTGGTAGCCATACAATTCTAAAAGGAGTTTTAAACGATGACTCGATATTTCTTGCTGCAACTTTAGCTTCTTATTTTTCAAGTGCTAGCAGTTCTCAAAATGTAGCCGTTGATTATACTGAAATGAAAAATGTTAAAAAAATCCCAGGAATAAGAGGGTCTTTTGTGAGATACTCAAACTATAAAACAGTTTACGTAACACCAAATTATAGCGAAATAAAAAAACTAATAAAATAAAAGCCCAATTATTGGGCTTGTTTTTTATAGTATACACAATCAGCAATAAAAGGGCATATTAAACAGTTAGGTTTTTTTGCTTTACAATGATACCTCCCAAAAAAAAGCAAATATAAATGAAGCATATTCCATCTTTCTTTTTCAAAAATATTTTTCAATTTATCTTCAACAAATTCAGGATTACTGCTACTTACTAACCCAAGTCTATTAGACACTCTTAAAACATGTGTATCAACTGCTATGCCTGGAATCTTATATCCTTCACTTATCAAGACATTCGCTGTTTTTCTTCCAACACCTGGCAATTTCAATAGTTCCTCAAAACTTTTTGGAACCGTACTGTCATAGTTTTCTATTAATATTTGACTTAACTTAATAATATTTTTTGCTTTAGTATTGCTCAATCCAATAGTTTTTATAACTTCTTTAACATCCTCTTCTTTTGCATTTGCTAATTTGCTAATAGTATTATATTTCGAAAATAGATTTTTAGTAACCTTATTTACTGATATATCAGTTGTCTGAGCAGATAAAATAACCGAAACAAGTAACTCAAAAATATTATTATAATTTAATTCGCATTTAGCATTTGGAAACATTTCAGCGAGTGTTTTATATAAAAAATCTTTATTTATCATATACTTTATTAAATAGCTCTTGTATATTCGTAGTATTAGAACTATCATTTTTTTCTAATTTATTTTCATTTTTTGCTAATAATTTGTCAATATATCTAACATTAACTCTCTTGTCTTTCAAGGCCTTTAAAACCATCTTTTCGATTAAATCCCTTGAATACTTATATTCGAAAAACCATTTTGAAACAATTTCTAGTTCAATCGGAGATAGAATTGCTTTTGACTCTTTTTCAATTGTATTTATAATTGTATACATTTCTGAATCAGAATGTTGCTTTTCAAAATCATCTTTTCCATTTTCAAGTATAAAAGAAAGTCTTGAGTATACTCCTTCAAGAGAAAAAGTTTCATTATTTTTCGAATCTAACTTTAAAGAAATAAAGCCTTTAGCCACTAACAAAGTAACTCTACTTGAAAAATCTCCTTCATTTATGCTCATAGTGCTAATTATATCGCTTACAGCTAAAATATTTTTACCTTTTTTAAGATAGTCATTTAACTTGATTAAAATAACAACATCTACTTCAGTTATTTCTAGTAAATGATATTTTTCTAATAATAAACGCTCAAACCCAATTATTTCTTTTTCTAACATCTCTTTATAATGATTCATAATTCCTCTTATTATATTTATTTTGCAAGTTTATCTAAAGCATCTTTAGCAGCCATTTGCTCAGCCTCTTTTTTACTTACTCCCTCTCCAGTACCAAGTTTAATATTATTATGAAAAACAGAAATTGTAAATTTTTTATTATGACTCGGACCAGTTTCAGAAACAAGCACATATTTAACAGCAACTCTACTTGATGATTGTACATATTCTTGTAATTTACTTTTATAATCTTCAAAAAAACTTTTTTTACCTATTTTAGGCAAAATTATCTTATTTAAAGTTTCTTTAGCAAACTCAATACCTAAGTCTAAAAAAACAGCACCTAAAAAAGCCTCAAATAAATCAGCCAATAAATTTTGTTTATTCAAGCCGCCTTGATCCATCTCACCTTTTCCTAGCATTAAACATTCATTCAAACCTATTTCAACTGCATATTTAGAATTAGCGTGTGCACAAACGTAATTAAATCTATTTTTTGTCATTTCTCCTTCCGGCATATCCGGAAATTTTTTATATAGCAACTCAGCTATATAAAAACCTAAAATAGAATCACCAAGAAATTCAAGCCTTTCATTACTTAAAACACCATTCTCATTCGCGAAAGATGAGTGGGTACAAGCCATATAATATATATCAATATTTTTATAAGGAATACTTAATTTTTCAGAAATTTTTTTAAACTTTTCTATAAACTCTTCTTTACTCATTTTTACCACTGCTATCAATTAATTTTTCCATTTTAGCAATAACATCGGCTTGAACAGTTCTTCTAGCTTGACTAATAGCTTGAGAAAAAGCATATGCTGTGCTAGAGCCATGAGCTTTAATAACAACACCTTGCACACCTAAAACATTAGCTCCACCAATCTCATCAGCTGACATTGTTTTTTTAAAATTAACAAAAACATTTTTCATTAACAAATATCCAAGTTTATTACTAAAACTTTTACTAATTTCATCCTTAAGAAGATTTCCTATTGATTTAGTTACTCCTTCAATTGTTTTTAATACCATATTCCCAGTAAATCCATCAGTCACGTAAATATCACATTCACTTTGAAATATTTCTTTTGATTCAACATTTCCATAGAAATTAATGTTTTTATCATTTTTTAACAATTCGAATACTTCTTTTTCTAATTCTCTGCCTTTTCCAGGCTCAGTGCCTATATTTAAAAGCCCTACCAATGGCTTTTCAATTTTCATTGTTTCTTTTGCATATATAGATGCAAAATCTGCAAACTGAACAATATGCTCACTTCTTAAATCTATATTAGCGCCAACATCTAGAAATAATCTTTCTTTACCTCCTATATTGGGTAAGCTCGGACATAAAGCTACCCTAGCCATACCTTTTATTCGCTTTAAGTATAAATGCGCAGCAGCGATTATTGCCTGAGTTGGACCAGCGGTAACTAACCCTTGGGCAGAACCATCCTTTACAGCCCTAAATGCTAGAACCATTGAAGTTTCTTTATTATTTCTAACTTCAGCAATAGCATTTTTTACTCCCATATCAATTTTTTGCAAAGTATTAACCACAGATACTCTTTCATTTTCTACTAAATATTTTCTTATTTCTTTTTCATCACCAAAAACTATTAACTGAATATCATCAAACATTTCGATCGCCATGTTAACGCCTTTGATTGTTTCCCTTGGAGCGTAGTCTCCTCCCATTGCATCAATTGCTATTTTAATCATATTTTTCTCCTAATTTAACATTTCTTTATTTTTATTATAATTTTCATCAACTATTTTTAGCATTTTAGAATATTCGTTTTTATTCAGCCTATTTTCTTTTATTACTAATTCTGCTTCTAAATTAACAATCTCTAATATATCTTTATCAACAACTAAATCAGCCATTTTAAATGTTACTATCCCTGACTGTTTTTCACCAAAAAAGTCGCCAGGTCCTCGAATGATTAAATCTTCTTCAGCCAATACAAACCCATCACTATTTTCTTCAACTAACTTTAAACGCTTAACAGCTGTTTCAGCAGTTGAATCACTAACTAAGAAACAATAAGCTTGATAATCGCTTCTTCTAACTCTACCACGCATTTGATGAAGTTGAGCAATTCCAAATCTGTCAGCATCTAATATTACGATAGTTGTAGCATTAATAATATTAACACCTACTTCAATAACACTCGTTGAAACTAAAATTTGAATTTCATTATTAGAAAAAGCTCTCATTACACTCTCTTTTTCTTCAGTTTTCAATTTACTATGAATTAGACCTACTTCACATATATCTTTAAAGTACAATTTTGTTTTTTCAAATACCTGATTAGCATTGTTTAAATCTATTAGGTCTGAATCTTCTATCATCGGAGTAATAACATATATTTGTCTTCCTCTAGCAAGTTCTTCCTTCATATGATCAATGACTTGCTTTGAGTCTGAACCTTTTACAACTCTTGTAATTACATCTTTTTTATATCCAGGCAAAACTTTGATAACAGAAATGTCTGACTCGCCAAGAATACTAATTGCTAAAGTTCTTGGGATTGGAGTCGCACTCATCTTTAAATGATCAATTAAATACCCTTTACCAACAATTGATACTCTTTGGCGAACACCAAATCTATGCTCTTCATCAGTAATAACCAATCCTAATTTTTTAAACTCAATGTCCTTTTGAAATAGCGAGTGAGTACCAATAATAATATTAACTTCACCATTTTTCAAAGAATCAACTATCTCTTTTTTATCTTTTTGTAAAACAGAAGATGTTAGTAAAACTATCTTTATATCTGTTCCCAAAAACAACTCTTTAAAAGTTTGATAATGTTGATTTGCTAAAACCTCAGTTGGAACCATAATAGCGCCTTGATATCTGCTTGTAACAACCGCATATAAAGCAATTGCTGCTACTACAGTTTTACCACTACCAACCTCGCCTTGAAGTAATCTATTCATTTTATAAGGAGATTTAATGTCATTTAAGATTTCTTCTAACACTTTTTCTTGATCAATTGTTAGTTTATAAGGTAATCTACCGATAAATTCATTGACTAATTGTTGATTATAATTTATTAAAACTCCTTCAGGAAAATTTTTTCTTTTATAAAGCATATATTTTATCATCAACTGATATTTAAATAACTCTTCAAATTTTATTCTACGGATTGCTTTATTTACTTCATCAATATCTTCAGGTATGTTAATATATTTTATAGCTTTCTTTAAATCAATAAGTTTGTATTTATCTTTTATATCTTGAGGTAAATCATCAATTATTAAATCCTTATATTCTCGATATAATTTTTCTTTAATTTCTAAAATTTTATTGTCAGCAACATTTTTTATGTTGAAAATCGGATTAATTTGGTTGCTGAACTCATCGAAATGAATTTCAGCTGCCGTGAAATTATTTAATTTTTCATTAAATTTTCCCGTTAGCCTTACGTAAACTCCATAATTAATTCTTGATTTCAAAAAATGTCTATTAAAAATTGTTACTCTAATTCTATGTCCATCTGCTTCAACAAAAAAATTCATTACAGATAATTTTGTTTTCACATTTGCAACAGTAGCTTTTGATTGTGCAATTGCTTCTATAGTTAAACTTTTTTCAGCCACAACTTCATCCATAGGAGTTATTGTATAATCTTCAAACTTAGTAGGATAATTAAACAATAAATCCGCTACAGTCTCAATATTGGCTTTTTTTAATTGAGCAACGATTTTTGGGTTTATATAATTTATACAAGACAATAAAATATTTTCCATTTTATCTCCTTAACTTTAGTGCAAAAAAGGGCAAAAGCCCTTTTATTCAATCGCAAAAATATAGCTATATACATCTTGGCTTCCATCCACTACGTCGACATCAACATTAGAGAAATTCTTTTCAATATGCTTAACTAGCTCAGTTGCTTCTTTTTCACTAACATCTTTACCATAAATAATTGTAACTATTTCTTTTTGATCGTTTATAGCTTTTTGAAGCAAACTTTTAACAGCATCTATTTTTCTTCTACAACTTGTGACAATTTTTCCATCCAAAATTCCTATAAAATCATCTTTTTTAATATGCAATCCTTCAAGTTGTGTTTCTCTTACCGCATATGTAATTAAGCCAGTAGTAACATTACTTACAACTATTTGAAGATCAGCAATACATTTATTTGGTTCATCATTCAAATCTATCATAGTTAAAGCCGCAAATCCTTGAGCTAGCGATGTTGTTTCAACAACATAAACATTGCTTTCTTTATATAACTTTGCAGATTGTCTAGCTGCTAAAATAATATTTTTGTTATTTGGGAAAACAATAATGTTTTCAGCGTTTAAAGTTTCGTAGCCTTTTATGAAGTCCTCAGTTGATGGGTTCATACTTTGCCCACCAGAAACGATATAATCAGCACCCATTTCTTTAAAGGTTTTCATCAATCCATCGCCTGTAGCTACTGAAACTATCGCATATTTTGATTTGATTTCAGGTTTTTTTACCATTTCATGGACTTCCCCACAAGCACATTCACCATTCGTATGTGAACTAATCAATTCCTCATGATCTTGATGTTGAACTTCCATATTTTCAATCTTTAAATGAATAAATTCTCCATATTTTTGACCTTCATTTAATATATTTCCTGGTACTAAAGTATGAATATGAACTTTTAATAAATCTTCATCCTTAACAAGAACAATTGAATCTCCCAAACTTTCAATTTTTTCTAAAACAACTTTTTCATCGAATTTCTCAATATCGCCTACTTTTTTAGTTGCTAACTTCAAAATAAATTCTGTGCAATATCCAAAAGAAACTTCAACTTTATCTTGTTTTTTTAATGTGCTTACCATATGCAAGTTATCAATTGAAGAATTTTTTACTATAGAGTCACCCTCAATTGCAGCAAGCATACCTTCAATTATACAAATAAGTCCTACTCCACCGCTATCAACAACTCCAGCTTCTTTTAAAACAGGTAACAAATCAGGCGTTCTCTGAAGTGACTCCTTTGCTTCTTGAATATAAACTTTAAAAAATTCATTTATAGTAGTATTTGATTTACATACCATCAAAGCTTTTTCACTAGCCTCTCTGGCTACAGTTAAGATGGTTCCTTCAACTGGTTTCATAACTGCTTTATAAGCTTGCTTAACTCCACTAAAAAAAGCATTAGCCAAAATTGAAGCATCTACTTCTTCGTAACCTTCAAATCCTTTATTAATTCCGCGAAATAATTGAGACAATATAACACCAGAATTACCCCTAGCCCCCATCAACATTCCACGCGATATTTTTTTTGAAACTTCAAAAATGTTATCATCTTCATACCCATTAATCTCTGTAACACCACCATTTAAGGTCATCTTCATATTAGTTCCTGTATCACCATCTGGAACCGGAAAAACATTCAAAGCATTAATAGCCTCGTATTCTTTTGACAATTTTTCGGCACCTGACAAAAGCATAGCTTTAAATATAGAGCCTTTTAATTTATATATATCCACAATTAATCCTCCAAAGATTTTTTAGATATAAGCTAACTTATATCTTTAGTTATTATACCACTAACATTAATTAATTGCAAGAATTTAGATTTATTTTAAGCCTTTGAAAACCTTTTATGTATCATTTTCGGCCTTTTTTAAAGATAAATAATCTCTCCGTTTTTTTAAAATAATACTTGCAAATAAGTATTTTAAATGTTATAATTGATAAGTAAAATTATATGCGAGGAGGATTTTGAAATGGCTAGAAAATGTTATATTACTGGAGTTGGTACAGTAACTGGAAATAATAAACCTCATTCTTTGAGAAGATCAAAAAGAGTTTGGAAAGCTAACTTGCAAAAAGTTAGAATCATTGATGAAAATGGGAAAATTAAAAAAGTTTATGTTTCTACTAGAGCTCTTAAATCTGGACTTGTAAAAAGAGCATAAAAAAAGCTATATTATATAGCTTTTTTTTATAATTCTAAAAGTTCTTTAATCGTTCTTTCCCTATTAATACTTTTAAAAATATATGTACCTGCAACAATCACTTCGACCCCTGCTAAAGCAACTTGCTTGGCAGTTTGATCATTAATTCCTCCATCAACTTGAATTAAATAATTATATTTATTTTTTTCTTTTAACTCTTTTAGTTTTAAAATTTTAGGTATTGATGACTCCATAAACTTTTGGCCGCCAAACCCAGGCTCGACTGACATTACAAGTACTAAATCCAATTCATTCAAATATGGAACAATTGTGTCAATACTCGTATTCGGCTTAATAGAAAGCCCTACCTTTACACCTAATGATTTTATATAATCGATAGTTTCTTTTGGATTATCTACCGCTTCCATATGAAAGGTAATATAATCCGCCCCAGCTGTTACAAAGTCTTTTGCGTATTTTACTGGATCACTTATCATTAAATGAACATCAAAAACTATATCTACTTTTCCTTTTAAATCTTTATATACAACAGAGCCTAAACTTATATTAGGTACAAAGTGTCCATCCATTACATCAATGTGTAAAAATTGGGCACCATTTTTTTTAACTTCTTGCACTTCTTCTAACAATTTAGAAAAATCTGCTGATAAAATTGATGGAGCAACAATCATGTTTTTTTCCTTTCTAATATTGATTTTTTTTAGTTTCTTCTATTTCTTTAATAAATAATTTATAATTATCATATCTTGAAGAAATAATTTCATTTTTCTCTACCATTTTTTTTACATAACAATTTGGCTCATTTATGTGTGTACATTTAGAAAATTTACAATTTTCACTATACTTAAAAAATTCTTTAAACGAATGACTTAATGTCAGTGCATCAATTTCATGAAAATCTACAATTCCAAAGCCTGGTGTATCTGCAATCCAACCATCTTTTACTCTTACGAGCTCTACATGCCTTGTTGTATGTTTTCCACGACCTAAAGCAATTGAAACTTCTGACGTCTTTAACTTTAGTCCACTTATAGTATTCAACAGAGTAGTCTTACCTACACCTGTTTGACCAGCAAAAACCGCGATTGAATCTTTAATTTCTTTTTTTATTATCTCTATGTCTCTATCGCTAAAAAAAACTTTATAACCTATCTTCTTATAATATTCAAAAAAATGCTCATATTTTGATAAATCAGTTAGTAAATCTAATTTTGTTACAATAATGATACTTTCAATATTACGATATTCATTAATAGCTAAAATCCTATCTAATAAATTAGAATTAAAAGTAGGTTCCTCAATAGAAAAAACTAAAAACAATTTATCTACATTTGCAATAAAAGGTCTTTCTAATTCGTTTTTTCTAGGCAGAATTGCAACTATTGTATTATTTTCTAGTTCTACAATATCTCCAACCTTGGGAACTAAATTTTTATATCTAAAAACCCCTCTTGGTTTACACACAAGTATTTCTTGATTTTTTTTGATTATACTATATTCGCCACTAATTGATTTAATTATCAACCCTTTTTCCATAATCATCTCTCATTTTCTTAATTCTTAATTGTCCGCAAGCAGCACTTATATCTAACCCTTGTTCTCTTCTCAGCGTTACATTTATTCTATTTTTCATTAAATAATCATAGAACCTATTTTGAGCTTCTTTCGGACTTCTTGAAAACATTTGTGTATCATTATATGGTATTAAATTAACATAAGCATTAAGCCCTTTAATTAAAGAAACAAGTTGCTTAGCATCTGTTAAACTGTCATTAACTTCCTTTATCAACAAATACTCAAATGTAATTCTTCTATTAGTTTTATTATAATATATTTCTAATGCATTAAATAATTTTTCAAGATTATAAGCTTTATTTATTTTCATATATTTGCTTCTTTTTTCATCATTAGCAAAATGCAAACTTATTGCTAAATTTACTTGTAATGGTAAATTCGCAAATTCTAAAATTTGAGGAACTAAACCACAAGTTGAGACAGTTATATGTCTCGCTCCTATATTTATTCCTTTATTATCATTAACAATTTTAATAAAATCAATCAAGTTTATATAATTATCAAACGGTTCGCCAATGCCCATTATCACAATATTCGTGAGATTTTCCCCTTCTACTAAGGAATCTTTAACTTGAACAACCTGCAAAACCATTTCTGCTACAGTCAAATCTCTAACTTTTTTATCTTTCCCACTAGCACAAAAACTACAGCCCATATCACAACCAACTTGTGTAGATATACAAATACTTTTACCATAACTAAAATTCATAAGAACTGTTTCAATATAATTCCCATCATTTAATTCAAATAAAAACTTTTTAGTTCTATCAGACGATTCTTTTACATCAACCACTTTCATTTTTTCAAAAGAATACTCATTTTTAATAATTTCAATATCGATTTTACTAATGTTTTGCATTTTTTCAACATCCAAAACATTTTTTTTATATATCCAATCAAAAATTTGTTGTGAACGATATTTGCTTATACCCTTTGATAACAAATCTTCTTCTAATTTTTCTCTTGAAAATTCAAAAATATTTTTCAATTATTTCCTTCTTAACTTACATATATAAAAACCATCACTATGATATTCATATGGCAAAATTATTTTTTCATATTCCTTTTCAAAATCAGTATGATTTTTAAGGAAATTAGAAATTTGTTTCTGATTCTCAAAGCTATTTATAGTACATGTACTGTAAGTTAAGCTACCCCCTTTTTTAACAATTTCATAACTTGATTCCAATAATTCCTTTTGAATTTGTATTACTTCATTTATACTTTCATCACTCAATTTAAACTTTATATCAGGTTTATCTCTAATAACACCAAGACCACTACAAGGTGCATCTATAACTAATGCATCAACTGTTTCTGTTTCAATGATATTTTTTATTAGCCTACCGTCAATTATACTTATTTCAATATTTGTGCAACCAAGTCTTTCAAAAGTTTTTTTCATTAAATTAGCCTTGTGTTGAAAAATATCACACGCTAATATTTTACCTTTATTTTCCATCAATGCACTCATATGGCTAGTTTTTCCACCCGGAGCGCTACAAAGATCAACAACAAAATTTAAATCTTTTGGATTTACTACTTCCGCTACTAGTTGACTTGACACATCTTGAAAGGTAATTAATCCATCCTCAAAAAGTTCACTTTTTATCAAAGCTCCATCAACAATAAACCCATTTTTAACAAGTTTACTTTTCTCAATTTCATAATTTCTACCAAGTAAAAATTTCTCAACTTTTGAATTCGTCGTTTTTAAAGTATTAACTCTTAGATGAGTTTTCTTTACACTAGAATTCTCTTCAAGTATTTTTTTAACTTTCTCATAACTATAATCATTTAGAAAGTTCTTTATTATCCAAATTGGGTAACTATATTTTATACTAAGTTCTGTAATTTCATCAAGTCCATCTAATTTTCTTAAGTCTGTCCTTAAAAAATTTCTTAAGACCGCATTAACAAAAGAACCAATTTGTTTATTTTTTATTGACGCTATTTCTACGCTTTCATTGACTACAGCGTAATCGGCCATTTTCATAAAAACTATTTGATATACACTCATATATAAAAGTATTTTAACCCAAGTTTTTTGAGTCTTTTGACCAATAAATGGTTCTAAATAATAATTTAGTAAAATTTGATTTTCTACAGTACCATACACTAACTGAGTAAAAAACTTTTTATCTTCTTTTGATAAAGAAAATTTATTTAAATATTCACTTATTATTAAATTAGAAAAAGCTTTCTCTCTTATTATTTTTTCTATCGCTTCTAAAGCGAATCTTCTTGCATTCATTTTACACCTATCTTTTCCAAAAATTCTTTAATTTGATTTCCATAAGCAAAAAAGTCTCCGATTATACCATGCTTTTGATCTTCAAAATCATGAAAATCAGATCCTCCAGTAATTAATAAATTATTATCTTTACATAAAGAAAGTAATCTAATCGTATCTTTTTTCGTATTTTGAGGATATATTGCTTCAAGACCATCAATCCCCATAGCAATAAACTCTTCAATTTCAAAATCTTTAACTAAAACTGGATGAGCAATAATTGCTAGAGCATTGTGATTATGCAAATATTCAACCATCTTTGCAGTATGTATTTTTGATGAAGGAATATAACATTCTCCACCTTTTGAAATCAATTTAAAAACTTCTTTTTTCTTCATGAAAGGATACTTCTTTATATTTTCATCTGCTATATTTTTTCTATTAATACTTTTTGAAAACATCAAATTATTAATAT
>JAQUUM010000106.1 GCA_028693885.1 Bacilli bacterium | reverse complement strand
ATCTTCACGCACCTTTCAAAATATGTTTTTTTATTATTTAACATTTACATTTTCTAATTTCTAAAGTATAATTATAAAGGAATTTGTCCACGTAGCTCACCTGGATAGAGCACAATCCTCCTAAGATTGGGGTAATAGGTTCGAGTCCTATCGTGGACGCCATTTTAAGAAAAGACTGCTATTTGCAGTCTTTTTAAATTTCTGATAACTCACAAATATAATCTAAAGAAGCAACAGCTTTTACAAAATCATGAAAATTTACTGTTGATAAAATAAAATAAAAAACCATTTCTTTATAATGAATTCCATCTTTAATATAAGCACTAGAAAATTGTTGCTTTTTAATTTTTACACCTTGTTCATCTAAAAATTTTATGAATTCATCTTCGTTTTTATCATAATATATAATCTTTACAACATTTAATTTTCTCCCCTGAATCATTCTTAGCTTATATTTCTTTGATAACATAGTAAATCCAGTTGTTAAAACAAGTGCTGCAAAAACAATTATATAATTATTAAGTCCACCAATCCCTATCATTAAACCAAGTGCAGACACTAACCATAATAAAGCTGCAGTTGTTACACCTTTCACAACGTCTCTAGTATAAATAATAACACCTGCTCCTAAAAATCCAATGCCACTTACAACTTGAGCAATGAGCCTACCCGAATCCGCACTAACTGTACTTGCATATGTCGAATCTAAACTTGCTAATCTAACAGTTTCATAAATAATATTTTGCTGTAAAATTGCAATCAAACAACTGCCTACACATACTAACATAAATGTAGTTAAGCCCGCTGGTTTACTTTTTATTTCTCTTTCAAATCCAATAATTCCTCCAACAATAATTGCTCCCAAAACTTGTAAAACTTGTACCCAAATCGGATTCATAATACTCACCTCTTTTTTTGATTATTTAAAGCTTTTTTATATACCTCAATTATTCTATCAGCAAACACTTCTGTTGAAAAATTCCTAGCTACTTCACTTGCTTTTGCTTTTATTAACGACATATCGTTTTTCAAAATATGGTTAGCCTTTGAAATAAATGTATTTTTATTTTCAAAAAAGAAACCATTAATACCATCCTCGATAACTCCTTCTAAACTAGGATCTTTTTTAACTAATAAAACGCAATTACTAGCTAGAGCCTCAAAATATGTTAAACCTTGAGTTTCAGTATTTGACGCGCTAACAAACAAATCACACATTCTATAATAATTACCTATTTCAGAATTAGATACTTCCCCAGTAAAAATTACTTTTTTACCCAACCCCTTGTTTTCAACTATCTTTTTTAAAACACCATCATGTGCACCAAACCCAACTATTAGAAAAACAAGATCATGAAAATCCGCATTTAACACTTCAAAGTAATCTATAAGTTCCTCAATTCTCTTTTCTTGCCCTAACCTACCAGTAAAAAGCATAATTTTCTTATCTTCTAAACTATAAATTTTCTTATTTTTTTCAATTATATTTACATCGTAATTCAGAAATCTATCTAGCTTAATTCCCGTAGGAATTACATTAACATCCCTTGTCACTTTAAAATCTCTAACTATATTTAAAACTTTATTACTAGGAACTATTACCTCATCTACTTTTTTCATCCAAGATTTAATTCTTCCTATAATAATCATTTTAAAAAAAGAAATTGCGAAGTTTGCTACATAATGAACATATGTATGATACAAAGTATGATATGTATAGACAATAGGAACTTTTGTAGATCTAGCTAACTGATAGCCAATAGTACCTACAGAAAATTCAGTATTAGCATGAATTATATCAAACTTATACTTTTTTAACTCTTTTACATTTTTTTTATAATGCAGTGTGTACCCTAATTTTAAAGACTTTAATTTTTTGAAAGGATAAGGATGACCTTCTAATAAAATCAAATAAGGATCTTCTTCATAATTGTAATCTTCGATTTTCAAAGTTATGATATAAACTTCATGACCTTTTTGAACTAACGCATCTCTTAAAGATTCAATTGAAATGCTTACTCCACTAACATAAGGAAAATACGTTTCTACAAAAATTCCAATTCTCACTTATATACTCCTTAAATTTTATTTTTTAATAATTGCATCATACATTCTTCTATATATACTATTTTGTTTCGCATATAAACTTCTGTGATTACCTGACTCTACAACTGTTCCGTCATCTAATACATAAATACTATCAGCTTTTTTAATAGTAGATAATCTATGAGCTATTACAATCGTCGTGCATTTTTTCGATATAATACTCAACGACCTTTGTATCAACTGTTCTGTTTCAGTATCAATATTTGCAGTTGCTTCATCTAATATAACAATACTAGGTGATCTAACCATAATTCTTGCAAAAGAAATAATTTGTTTTTCTCCGGTTGATAAATTTTCTCCGCGATATTCAATTTTGGTATTAATCCCTTCGGGCATTGAATCAACGAATTTATCAGCCCCAATCATACGTAAAACCTCTATTATTTTCTCATCAGAAATTTCATCACCAAGAGCAATGTTTTCTTTGATTGTTCCCTCTAATATGGCTGAATCTTGTAAAATTAACCCAATATTATTTCTAATATCTTTTTTAGAATAATTTTTATAATCAAGATTATCAATCAAAATCTTACCTTCTTCTATCTCGTAAAACCTTTCAAGCAAACTTATTAAAGTTGATTTCCCACTTCCTGTAGCACCTACTAACCCTATAAATTCACCAGATTTAATATCTAAATTAATATTTTTTAATACATATTTATCAGGTACATATTTAAAACTCAAATTTTCTATTTTAATATCGCCTGAAAATTTTTTATTAGTAATTTCTCCAATATTTAAATCTTCTTCATAGTCAAGCAACTCAAATATTCTTGATGCAGATACTAATGAATCTTCAAAGTTATTTAAGTTATGGAAAATATTAGCTACAGGGTTAATTAATTTTTCAAGATACTCAACATATACGTAAATAGTTGTAGCAGTAATAACAAAATTGACTGAAAAATACTTTAAACCAAAGTATAATAAAACAAAAGCTACCGCTAACCTTCTAACAATTAATAACAAATCCCAACCAAACAATGAACTTACGATTAAATGCTTTGTTCTTACTAAATGATTCTTATGAAGAGCTTCATAATATTCCGCACTAATCTCTTTTTCTTTGTTCATTTGCTGAATTATTTCAACTCCATTTATAAATTCAGCCAGTTTACCATTATTAATAGAATTATATTCTCTAATTAGATGATTATAATTATTAATAGTTCTTCTATATATTGTTAGCCATAAAGCTAAAATAGGAATTGCAAAAAGTGTAAATAAAGCTAATTCTAAGTTAAGATATATTAGTCCCACATATACCATCCCTAATGTTATTAAAGCAGTAACAATTGAAAAAACAACTTGATATAATCCCCTTACTCCATCAGAATCATAAGTTACTTTTGTAACTATCTTACCACTATTTTCTTTTTGAAAATATTTAATAGGTAATTTATTCAATTTACTAAAAGCTTCTTTCCTCATATCTAAAGTCAAGCGCATTGCAGCTGCTGTGAAAGAAATTGTATAAATATATTTGCACAATGCAAGTGTCAATGCAAGAGTTACATATAATATCCCCATCATTATCAAAGGATTAATCGAAATTTTAAAAAACTGAGTAATATCATTATTACTAAGATTTTGATAGTTAGCATTTCTAATAAAATTATTACTTTGATCTAAAATTTCCAGACTTTCATCTTCTTTAATATTAATTTTTTCATAATTCTCTAATTTTTCTTGAACTAAAATATAGCGATTTTTATCTTCAAAAAATCTGATTGTCACTTTTTGAGTAGAATCTAGATTGTCTTTTGTGTAATATATTCCATTAAATTCTATCTTATTCCCATAATCTGCATCAACAACACTCCAAACAGTTTGAATTCCATTTAATTCACCATCTATAACTCTTTTAACAATCAATGGTTGAACTACTTCAATTGCAGAAATTATGATTAATAAAATAGTTGCTAATAATAATAAATATTTATTATTTAAAGCATATTTGAAAACACGTTTTAAAATAGTTTTAGTAGAATAAGGGTATTTCTTAGTTTTATTCATTATTCACTCTCCTTTTGAATAATGTATTGACTATAGTACCACTTTTTATTGTTGATTAATTCAATGTGCGTACCTTGTTCTACAATTTCACCATTTTCCAAGACTATAATATTATCTGCATTTTCAACTGCAGTAAGTCTATGAGCTACTATTATATTGGTTTTTCCCTTGCGCATTTCGTTCAAATTGTTTAGAATATTAGCCTCGGTAACACCATCCACTGCACTTAATGAATCATCCATTATTAAAACATCCGCCGATTTGAGAATTGCTCTAGCAATTGACAATCTTTGTTTTTGACCTCCCGATAATGTGACTCCTTTTTCGCCAACAATAGTTTCAAAACCTTTTTCTAATGCTTTTAAATCTTTTTCAAAGTCTGCTATTATTACTGCCTCTTCTTTAGAATGAATGCTTTTTTCATTTAATCCTAATTTTAAATTTTCTAAAACACTTCTTGAAAACAATATGTGTTCTTGAGGAACATAACCTATTTTAAATCTAACTTCTTCTTTATCATAATCATTAATATTATTATCATTAATATAAATATTGCCTTCAACAATAGGATATTGCCTCAATAATTGTCTTATTATTGTTGTTTTACCACTACCAATTTTTCCAACAATTCCCAAAGTTGTGCCTTTTTTAATTTCTAAATTGATATTCTTGATTGCATATTCACTTGATTTAGGGTATTTAAATGAAACATTGTCAAATTTAATAACTTCAATTTCATTTAGTTTTACAGGGGTAATTGGCTTATCAATAGCAGGGACA
>JAQUUM010000105.1 GCA_028693885.1 Bacilli bacterium | reverse complement strand
GATCTTGTTGTAAATCTTGAACAAGGTGTAGTAGAAACAATAACTACTCAACCATTAAAAGTAAATTCAAAAAAAGAAGCTAAAAAAATTATGACTGAGCATAGTATACCATACAAAAAAGTAATATCTGTTGATGATATTATATTAATTAACTCAGGTAATGTTCCAGTACCAGAGAGAGAAGTAATTAGAGATGAACCAAGAGAAGAACCAGAAAATTCTTATGATGCTAAAATAAGAAAGAAATACATTGGTTATAAAAGTAAATATTCTACAGCTGGAAGAAGATAAATAATCTTCTTTTAGTATCTATTTTTAATCTTTTTCTACATAATTATATCTATTTATTACAAAAAATTATTATATTATCTTAACATATATATATATATATAATTATACATAACATTATATATATATAATAAACAAATAATACAAGAAGTGCGGGGTGTCAGTTACATATGGAAACAATAAAATCTAATTATATAAAATATAAGTTTAATTTTGAAGAAAATATTAAGCACTCTAGCTATCTTTATCAAAAAATATTTAGATCTATTTATGGATACAAACAAAATGTATCTAAAAACAATAATAAAAAATATGTTTATTTTAGAAAAGGTGTATTAAATAATATACCATTTATAAGACCTGGAAAAAATTCAATAATAATTCCATTAAGATTAGAACACAAATTAATAGATTTTTTTAATACTGGAAATAGCCCAACACATAATTGGAAAGAAAAAGGTAATTGGTCAGTGGATTATAAAATTGATGTAGTTGATATAAGTATTAATAATATTATAAAAGCAACAGAAGAATTTATAAAAAATTATTTAATTATATCATCTGATGGTTCTTTAAAAAAAATATTAGATGAAATTAAATATATTATAGATAATAATATTTCTAATATTAATTATTTGAAAAATGATATAAATTATATAATTTCAATAGATTGGATTGATAAATCAAAAGATGATTCTGAAATTATATCTAATTTTTATAAAAATATTTTATTTATAAAAAATAATAATGTTGATTAAAATTATTTGTTATTTTCTATTAATATTATATTTTTTTTCCAAGTTCTTTTTTTCCCAGTATTATTAACTTTAATTAAATTGATGTCTGTTAGTGTTTTTATATATGGATAAAGACTTTTTTCATTTTGATATTCTATATTAAATTCAAGTTTAATTCTTTTTTTTATTTCTTCAATATCCATCCATTGATCTGATGATAATGATTTAATAATATGTTCTGCTTGTGTATTTTCTTTAATTTTAATAACATCCCATATTGTGTTAATTTTATTAAAATCAATTTTTTGGACATCATAAATTTTGGTGTTTTCTAATTTAGTTATTTCTGATCTCGTATAAGTATTTTTTAAAATTTGATCTTGTTCAGAAATTTCTTGTTTATTTAAATTATTAAAAGAATTACTATCTTTTTCATTTTTTTGAATATTATTAATTTCAGATTTATAATTTAATAATTCATTATTATTTTTATTAATAGATTCGTTTTCAATAAATTGATTTTTTTTTAAATCAGAATAATCTAAATTTTTAATAACATTTTTTTCTTGTTTTTTATTAATATTTTCTGTATTATTTTCTAAAAAATATTTATCTAGATTGTGTACTTTTTTTAAAATAAAGCCAATACTTTTTTTTATTATGTTCATATTATATATAGTAATTACCGTAATTATTTTAAATACTTTCGTAATTACTGTAATTATATGAGCTACATTTTGATAATTACCGTAATTACCAAAAAGTCAGAATTAAAAGGATTAGTAATTATGTATAATTTAAAAAATTAGTGATTTATTTTTCGTTTAAATGTGGTAATTACAATAAAAATCAATGGTAATTACCAACAAAATAAGCACAAATTAGCTATTTTTTTTATTTTAAAGTTTAAATTATATATTTTTTATGAATTAAAGTATCAAAAACACTTATTTTTATAAAATAACCTTTTTTAAGTAGGAATTAGTTTGTTTATTTGGATTCTTAATAAATCAAACTATGTCCCAGATTAAGTGAAAAAACACCCAAAAATAGTCTTGTTTTTGATTATAAATTTAATTTAAAAATAGTAAAAAAATAGCGGGGGATGGATTTGAACCATCGACCTTCGGGTTATGAGCCCGACGGGCACTCCAGGCTGCCCTACCCCGCTTATAGAAAATAAATTTGAAAAATAGTGAATTTTTGGTAATCACTATAAGACATTCTAATTATATTTTATATAAAAACATATTTAAATAGATTTTTTTTGTAAAATCTATTCACAAATATAACCACTTGTCTTATCTTCGATATTTTCAAGAATATTATTTAGTTTTTCTATATTTTTATGTGCTAATTGTTTTTTACGTTTTAATGAACTTATATGTGTTTTAGTATTTATCATTTCTAGATTTTTACCACAATTAGGGCATTTAAAATCATAAGCTGCTGCAACTTCAAAAGGTGCTTCAATACATTTTTTAGGACAGAAAAAATAATCTCTATCTTGTTGTAAATTTATTTGTTCTTCTAATTTTTTTATGTTCTCTATTTCAGTTTCTAAAACTAATTCAATAATTTTTTTAAATTTAATTTCCCAAAAGAATTCAAATAAATTTTGATTATTTTTAACTTTTTTGTAACAAGCAATTCCTCTATAATGTAAACTATTTAATGTAGATCTAACAGAGGTTATCTTAGTTTTAAGTTTATTAGATATATCTTCTGGAGATAAAGCAGAATCCTTTCCATAAATTTTAATAATATCTGGTGCGACAGGCCCAGCAATTTGTTCTAAAAACTGGGTTGTTATTTTATCATTCAAGATATCTTTTTTTAATTTATTTAATGTTCCTGTTTTATTCATTATTAATCATTTTTCTAATTAGATATAATATTTATGTTACTAACAAATTATAAATTAATAACTTTTTTAATTTTAGAATCTGGATCTATTTTTATCAAGGAATGCTCAAAATCTTTATTTAATTGATTAGAATCTAATAAATATAAAACAATTGATATTGCTGCAACTTCACTATGTGGTTGATTTCCTACAGCAACATTACAATTTGCAATTTCATAATATTCTCTTGGCACTTTTGATCCACCAACTATTAACAAAATATTTTGATTTTTTTTGATTTTTTTTATATTTTCAATTTCTTTTGTTATGTTTAAGCCATACATAGTTAAATGAATTACATACCATTTTTTTAAAATTAGTTCTTTTACAAACTTTAGCGGAGTTTTACAATATTCAATTTTAAAATCTCCACCCCATGTTTTTTTAATTTTATTGATGTTTTCTATTAATTTTTTATCCTCAATACCAGAAAAATAAAACTCATCTGCGCCAAATGCTCTAGAAACTAGTGCACAATGGGTTGTAATTCGTTTATCTCTTTCAGGTCTATGATCTAACTTCAATATAGTAAGTTTATAAATATTTTGAGTCATATATATTTTATATACTATTTTATTATATAATATATTCTTTTAGGATCTGTAGCTCAGCTTGGTAGAGCACGGGACTTTTAATCCCGGTGTCGGGGGTTCGAATCCCCTCAGATTCAAATTATATTAAAATAGTATGGGCTCGTAGCTCAGCTTGGTAGAGCACAAGACTCTTAATCTTGGTGTCGGGGGTTCAAATCCCCTCGGGCTCACCATTCTAAAAACAAATGGGGTCGTAGCTCAGCCTGGGAGAGCAATAGGCTGAAGACCTATGTGTCGTGGGTTCAAATCCCACCGATCCCATATTATAATTTATCTTTGAGTAAAATATGCAAGATCTAAATTCTAATTTAACTCCGATGATGAGACAATATATTCAAACTAAAAAAGAATATCCAGATGGTATATTGCTTTTTAGAGCTGGCGATTTTTATGAAATGTTTTATGATGATGCAAAAATTGCTGCTCAAATTTTGAATATCACATTAACAAAAAGAGGTAAGGGATTAGGCGAAGCTCCATTAGCTGGTATCCCCTATCATTCAGTTGATCCATATATTACCAAATTAATAAAAGCAGGAAAGAAAGTTGTTATTTGTGAGCAAATAGAAGATCCAAAGCTTGCAAAAGGGCTAGTAAAAAGAGCTGTAACCAGAATAATAACACCAAGCACTATTTTTAATAACGATTATGAAAATAATTTCTTGTGTTCAATAGTAAAAGCAAAGAATAACTATGGTTATTCTATTGTAGATATAACAACTGGGGAATTTAAATCAGGAATAATTAATAATTTTAATGATCTGCTTGATGAACTAATTTTAACAAAACCAAAAGAATTATTAGTTACTAAAAATATTTTAGATGATTTTGAAAAAATTCAAAGTATAAAAAAATCAATTGATAATATTATTATTAATTATACTACAAATAATGATCTAATTATTTCAAAAGAAAACCTATTAGCTCATTTTAATCTAAAATCATTAGATAGTTTTGGTTTTGAAGATGATTCTGTTATAATTTCTGCATATAATGCATTAAAATATTTAAAAGATACACAATTTTCTGATTTATCATATATTACAAATATTAAAAAGCACAATTCTTTTAAATATTTAAAATTAGATAGAAAAACAGTAAAAAATTTAGAATTGGTTTCTAATTTAAGAGATGATTCTATAAAAAATAGTTTATTTAGTTTAATTAATAACACTAAAACACCAATGGGTTATAGAAAATTATATTTTGATCTATTACATCCAATATCAGATAAACAAAAGTTAATTAAGATTCATGATGCTGTTGATGAAATCAGATCTGATTTATTTTTACAAGAGGAATTGAAAAACACACTATCATATATTGGCGATTTAGATAAGATAATAAGTAAGATAGGTTTTGGTAATGCCAATGCAAGAGATTTAATTGCACTTAAACAAAGTTTAGAAGTTATTCCTTTATTAAAAACAATGTTATCAGAATCCAAATCAGAATATTTAACAGATTTAACAAAAATTCCAAACACTTTAGA
>JAQUUM010000104.1 GCA_028693885.1 Bacilli bacterium | reverse complement strand
GTGACATACATAGAAGAATTTGCCTTTTTTGGGTGTAGTAGTTTGGTGGAACTGGTTATTCCTAAGAGTGTGACTTACATTGAAGAAAATGTATTAAGAGGCTGTAGTAGTTTAAAGACACTTACAATTCCTTTTTTAGGAGAAAGTAGAGAGGCAATTGGTGCAGATGCACTTTTGGGCTATATTTTTGGTGAAATAGAATTCAAAGGTTGTAAAAGCATTCTCCAAAAGTATTCTACTTATGAAGATATAGAATATTTTATTTCGGCTAAATTAGATACTGTAATAGTTACGGATGCAACTAAATTAGAATATGGTGCTTTTTACAATTGTTCAACGTTTACTAATATTTTAATTGATGGAAATATTAGTATTGTTGGTCAATCTGCTTTTGCTAATTGTAGAAATTTACAAACTATAACTATACCAGAAGGAACTATTAGCCTTGGGGAATATGCTTTTTTGGATTGTGATAATTTAGGAACACTCACAATTCCATCAAGTTTAACTAATATAGAAGAATGTGCTTTAAGTAGCAAGAAATTAACAAATATAATTATTAATGATAATAACGAAAAATATGAATTTATAGATGGCGCTTTATATGATAATATTGATAAGAAATTAGTTTTTGTAGCAAAGAATTACCAAGGTGAATTTAATATTCCTTTAGGGATAACAAAAATTGACACAGAAGCATTTTATTACTGTGAGAATGTTACTAAAGTAGTTATTCCAACCAGCGTTAATGAAATAGGGGATTTTGCTTTTAGTAATTGTATTAATTTAACTGAATTAATTATTCCTATATCTGTTGAGGTTATTGGTGAAGGTATAGTTTATAATACAAATAGTTTAGCTAGTGTATATGTTGAAGCTTTGACAAGACCTAATGGTTGGTCAAAATTATGGAATAGCACTTTAAAACCAGTGTTTTGGAGATATCTAGTAATACCAGATACAAAACCAATAATAACTATTGTACCAGCAATGGAAGATTTGAATATTGGAAGAACAACACAAATTATTCCAACAATTACTAATACGACCGATGAAAGACTGACTTGGTCAAGTAGTAATACAAGAGTAGCTACAGTAGATATTTTAGGAGTTGTGAGGGGGTTAGACTTTGGAACGACAGTTATTACTGCAACTTCTGTTGCTGATTCAACAGTAAGTGCGACAGTTGAAATTCAAGTAAATATGGAAGGCTCAGGAGCTCTAATAGTAACGGCTACAAAAACAGTTTTAGCAACTGATAATCTTAATGAACAGTTATCAGTTTTAAGTGCAGGGGGAGTATATATAGATTTGTCAGAATGTACATATACAAGTGCTGATCCA
The DNA here is from genome assembly GCA_028693885.1 of Bacilli bacterium. GTDB lineage: Bacteria > Bacillota_I > Bacilli_A > ML615J-28 > CAG-698 > JAQUUM01. The sequence continues at coordinate 3,762 of JAQUUM010000104.1, read as the reverse complement.
AGTGTTGTAACTATTACAAATGAAGGAATTATTCAAGCGCATAGTAGAGGTACTACAACAGTTCGAGTAACTTCCCAAAAATTTGGAATTGGTGTAATTAAACTGACCGTAGTTGACTAAAACACAAAAGATTAATTTAGCTCCTTTAAAGAAAGTATTTTTGATTAATTGAAATTTTACGTTAAACTATTCCAAATTAAGTCTTTTATTATATCATAATGCAAAAGAGCTCCTTTATAGTTTTAGGGTTGATACTAAAATTATAGCAAAGGAACTCTTTTTTAAAACAAAGCTCTTTTTTGTATTAATCGTTTTCAAATGAAAATTTTTCATAAAGTGCTTAACAAAGAGTGCTTTGTGTGGTATAATACTTAATGGAAAAATCAAATTTTAGATAAGCTTGATTTAAAGCTTATCTATATTTTTGAAAAAAACGATACCATAAGAAAAGGAGTGAAAAAAATTATGGCAGTTAAAGTTGAATTGACCGAAGCTAAAATTAATGAGTTAAAGTCAAAAATTGCTGCACACAAGAAAAAACCAGGGCCACTAATGCCTACTTTGCATGATGCTCAAAGAATTTTTGGTTGTGTTCCTTTGGCAGTGCAAAAAATTATTTCAGAAGAGTTAGGGGAAAGTGTTGCTAAGATTAACGGCGTTGTTACTTTCTATTCTAATTTTTCAATCGAACCAAAAGGGAAACATGTTATTTCTGTTTGTTTAGGAACAGCTTGTTATGTAAGGGGATCGCAACAAATCATTGATGTGTTCTCACAAAACCTACATATAGCTCCAGGTGAAACAACAGAAGATGGTGAGTTTACTTTAGAAGCTACAAGATGTATAGGTGCCTGTGGATTAGCTCCTGTTTTTACTATTAATGGTAAAGTTTATGGTTCTGCTACTCCTGACATTGCTAGAAAAGCTTTAAAAGAATGCAAAGAATGTAAAGAAAAGGAGTAATGAAAAATGAAACTTGAAGATTTAAAAAAGATTAAAGAAGAAGCTGGAAATAAGCTTTTCTTAAAAAGTGATAAAAACTATAGAATTGTTGTAGGTTTAGCAACATGTGGTGTTTCTGCTGGCGCTACTCCTGTTTATGATGAATTAAAAAAAATAATTAAGAAACAAAATCTTAATGTAGATTTAGTTTCAGTTGGTTGTATGGGGCAATGTGCTTTAGAACCAATTGTTGAAGTATACGATAAACAAGGTGTAAGAACTACATATTGTAAAGTTAAAACTGCTGATGCAGCAAAAATAATTGAAAGACATATTTTGGCAAACAATATAGTTGATGAACTATTAATGTCAAAATTCTTGAAATAGGAGGAGGAGCATAATGGCACAAAGTAAACAAGTTAGAATTGCTTTAAGAAATTGTGGAATTATTGATCCTGTTTCTTTAGAAGAATATGTTGCACGTGATGGGTTTTTCGCTTTAGAAAAAGTTTTAAGTACAATGAGTCCAAAAGAAGTTTGTGATGAAGTGTCTAAAGCTGGTTTAAGAGGCCGTGGTGGAGGGGGATTCCCTACTGGGCTTAAATGGAGTTTAGAAGCTAAGAATGATGCTAAACAAAAATATATTATTTGTAATGCTGATGAAGGCGATCCAGGTGCTTTCATGGATAGAGCTGTTTTAGAAGGTGATCCATTCTCAGTAATTGAAGCGCTAGTAATTGGTGGCTATGCAACTGGTTCTTCTCAAGGATATGTTTATATTAGAGCTGAATATCCTTTAGCTGTTGAAAGATTAAACACTGCAATTAAAATTTGCTATAAAAATAATTTGTTAGGTAAAAAGATTTTAGGTTCAGACTTTTCTTTTGATCTAGAAGCACGTCTTGGAGCTGGAGCTTTCGTTTGTGGTGAAGAAACTGCTTTAATGGCTTCTATTGAAGGCGAAAGAGGAATGGCTAGAACTAAACCGCCGTTTCCTGCAGAAAAGGGATTATGGGGTATGCCTACAAGTATTAACAATGTTGAAACATTCGCTAATGTTGCGCCTATTATTTTAAATGGTGCTGATTGGTTCAAACAATGGGGTACAGAAAAATCAAAAGGAACTAAAGTATTTGCTTTAGGCGGAAAAATAAATAATACTGGTCTTTTAGAGATTCCTATGGGAACTACTTTAAGAGAAGTAATATATGATATCGGTGGTGGTATTCCTGGTGGAAAAGCTTTTAAAGCTGTTCAAACAGGGGGACCAAGTGGTGGTTGTTTAACAGCTGCTCATTTAGATACTGCTATTGATTATGACAATTTAATTGCACTTGGCTCTATGATGGGTTCTGGTGGAATGATTGTTATGGATGAAGATAACTGTATGGTGGATGTTGCGAGATTCTTCTTAGATTTTACTGTTGATGAATCATGTGGTAAATGTACTCCTTGTAGAGAAGGTACTAAGAGAATGCTTGAAATCTTAGAAAAGATTACACAAGGCAAAGGCGAAATGAGCGATCTTGATGAGTTAGAAAGCCTAGCTTATTCAATTAAGGACTCTGCACTTTGTGGTTTAGGCCAAACTGCACCAAACCCAGTATTATCAACACTTAAAAACTTTAGAGATGAATACGTAGCTCATGTAGTTGAAAAAAGATGTCCAGCTGGTGTTTGTAAAGATCTAATTAAATATTATGTAATCGCTGAAAAATGTATTGGTTGTGGTAAATGTAAGAAGGTATGTCCTTCTGATGCTATAACTGGTGAATTTAAACAAGCGCATGTAATAGACACTAAGAAATGTATTAAATGTGGAGCATGTAAACAAGTATGTCCTGTTCATGCGATCATTACGAAGTAGAAGGAGGTATATAAAACATGGAAAAATTAGTCAAATTAACTATTGATGGAAAAAGTGTCGAAGTACCTAGTAATTCTACTGTAATGGAAGCGGCTGATAAACTTGGAATTAACATTCCTCGTCTTTGTTTCTTAAAAGGAATTAATGAAACATCTGCTTGTAGATTATGTGTAGTTGAAGTTGAAGGTATTAAGGCATTAAAAAGTTCGTGTACATTACAAGTAGCTGAAGGTATGAATATTAAAACTAATACTGAAAGAATTAGAAACGCTGTTAAATTTAATTTAAAATTATTAGCAGCAAGTCATAAATTTGAATGTTGGGTTTGTCCTAGAGAACATAATTGTGAATTTTTAAAATTATTAAGAATTTATGGTATTGCGAATGTTATGGGTGAAGACGATACATTCTCTAAGAAAACAATTATTACAAATGTTAACGATGCAATCGCAATCGATAGTTCTAAATGTATTCTTTGTGGTAGATGCGTTTCTGCTTGTGAGAAATTAGCAGGAACTGGAATCTTAGATTTCAACTATCGTGGATTTGAAACATTTGTAGGACCAGCTTTAAATCATCCTATGGGAGATACTGGTTGTATCCTTTGTGGTAAATGTATTCAAGCTTGTCCAGTTGGTGCTATTAGAGAAAAAGATGATATAGATAGAGTAATTGAAGTAATCGATGATTCAAGATACTATACAATTGCTCAAATTGCTCCTGCAGTTAGAGCAAGTGTTGGTGAAGAATTTGGTTATCCGATGGGAACTAATGTTGAAGGTAAAATCTACCATGCGCTACATAAATTAGGGTTTGATGATATTACAGATACTAACTTCGCTGCTGACTTAACTATTTTAGAAGAAGGTACTGAGTTTATTGGTAGAGTTACTAAGTTCTTAAAGGGTGAAAAAACTGTATTACCAATGTTTACATCTTGTTCACCTGGTTGG
>JAQUUM010000103.1 GCA_028693885.1 Bacilli bacterium | reverse complement strand
ATTAATAAAGAAACTAATAATAACTCCAAGATTTGTTTCCCCAGAAAATATAACATTCGCCATTACCATTAAATATTTCTCACCTGCTATTTCAAGTGAATATAAAGGAATAAGGAATATTAATAATAAAACAACCATCGAAATTGCATCAATAATCAATACTGCTAAAGGAATTTTAGTAAGCACTAACTTTTTTTCTAATTCCTTATTCTTTGAATTATTATTTTCACCAAATAATTTTTCTTTATAAACATATAAAAATCCCATTCCAACAGCAATCACAATATTAAATAAAGTTAAAAATACTTGAAAGCCAGTTAAGCCTTGAAAAATAATTTGGAATAGAATAAGTAAAGTCTCAAAAGCAATAATATAAATAATACTAGAAATAATTGCTTTGTTTTCTTGCTTTGCAAGAGTGCTTAAACCCGAATATATAATTAAAACTAAAGAACCCCAAAATATAAGTTTAAGCATAAAAGCAAAAATATTTATAATCTCACTCGTTGGAATATCTTCCGAAAGACGCCAGATATTTTCATCGTACGGACTTGATAATGTAATCGAGAAAATAATTATGTTTAAAAGAAAAACCAGTGACATTAATCCTATTATTAGTATTGGTATACTCCATTGCTTTTTCAAAAAATCTTTCATGTTCTATTCCTTTCTACTTATAATTAACAACTAAATTTTAGAAATAAATTTAGTTGTTAATTAGTATTTATATTATATATATTATCAGTATTATTACTGTTTTGCAAGAAAACAATACAAAACTTAATTTTATTTAAAGAAAAAGAGGAAGTTAATCTTCCTCTTCTATACTTACAATCTCATACATTGAAGCAGCATCAGCTGCTTTAGTATTTAAATTTAAATCTTTTACTTTAACAGTTAAAGTTTTTTTAAAATAATGAACGCTAATAATATCATTAATTTTTAAATTTAAAGATGGTTTGGCAATTTTCCCATTAACGAAAATTCTTTCGTTAACACTTGAATCATGCGCAACCTTTCTTCTTTTAATTATTCTTGATACTTTTAAATATTTATCTAATCTCATTATTTCTTTTCATTTTTAGATTCTTCTTGTTTTTCTTCTTTAACTACTTCTTTTTTAGTTGTTTTTTTAGTTGTTTCTTTTTTAGGTTCTTCTTGTTTTGATTCTTCAATTGATGCATCTTTTTTAACTTCAGCTTCTTTTTCTAAATCAACACTAGCTTCTTCTTTAGCAGCTTTTAGTTTCTCCTCAAGAATACTATTTAATTCAGCTTCTTTTGCGGCTGCAACCTTTTCAGCTTCAACTTTTAACTTTTTATTTTCCCACCATGAAAGTTTACCAGTATTAACAAGTTCATAAATATCTTCTTTAGTAAGAGTTTCTATTTCCATTAAATGTTTAGCCAGCAAAACTAGTAAATCTTTATTCTCAATTAAAACTTCTTTACCTCTTTTATAACATTCATCAATAATAGTTCTAACTGCATGATCAATTTCAAAAGCAATTTGATCAGAAAAGTTTTTATCAGTCATATAATCACGGCCTAGGAAAACTGATTGTGATTGGCGTTCGTATTGTATTGGACCTAACTCACTCATTCCATATTCAGTTACCATCGCTCTAGCAATAGCTGTTGCTTTTCTAAAATCATCATGAGCTCCAGTTGTTATTTCACACATCATAACATCCTCAGCAATTCTTCCACCAAGAAGTCCTGTTATTGTATCAAGTAAACCTTGCTTTGTTTGTAAGAAATGTTCTTCTTCTGGAGTCATCATAGAATAGCCACCAGCCATTCCACGAGGAACTATCGTTACTTTTTGAACTATCTCAGCATTATCTAATTTTATTCCTAAAATTGCATGTCCTGATTCATGATATGAAACTAACAATTTTTCTTTTTCTGAGTATTTTCTACTCTTCTTAGCTGGTCCCATTAATACTCTATCTATAGCTTCATCAATATCATAAATTTTAACTTCTTTACGATTTTCTCTAGCAGCAAGAAGTGCTGCTTCATTTAGTAAGTTTTCTAAATCAGCTCCACTAAAGCCTGGAGTTCTTTTTGAAATATCTTCAAAATTAACCGAAGGAGAAATCTTTTTATTTCTAGCATGAACATGTAAAATTGCAGTTCTTCCTTTAACATCAGGATTTGAGATAATAATTTGTCTATCAAATCTGCCCGGTCTTAACAAAGCTGGATCAAGGACATCTGGTCTATTGGTTGCTGCAATAATTATAATTCCATTATTATCAGAAAAACCATCCATTTCAGCCAACAATTGATTTAGAGTTTGTTCTCTTTCATCATGACCTCCACCAAGACCTGCGCCTCTTTGACGGCCCACAGCATCAATTTCATCAATGAAGATTAAACAAGGGGCATTTTTCTTAGCCACTTTAAACATATCTCTAACTCTACTAGCACCAACACCAACAAACATCTCAACAAAATCACTACCTGAAATTGAATAAAAAGGTACATTAGCCTCACCCGCTACAGCTCTAGCAAGTAGCGTCTTACCAGTCCCAGGAGGCCCTGATAATAAAATTCCTTTAGGAATTCTCGCTCCAATTTCAAAATACTTTTTAGGTGTTTTTAAAAAATCTATAACTTCTTCTAATTCTTCTTTTTCTTCATCACAGCCAGCTACATCTTTAAATGTTGTAGTTTTTTTTCTGTTTAATAAAGCTCTATTTTTACCAAACTCAAAAGCTTTATTATTACTACTACCAGCACTTTTCATCATGAAGAATATAATTCCAACAAATAATAAAATCGGTAATATTAAAGTTAAAATCACTGATAACCAATTGAATGTAGAAACACCCTTGTTTTCAAAAATATAACTAGCTCCAATTGCATCTGCTTCTATTTGGTATTTTAATTCTTCACCTATTACTACGTGGAATTCTCGCTCTACTCCGCCTACTTTATAAATACCAGTTATATTATATAAGCTTTGATTAGCACCATCTCCATATGGAGTCGCTGTAATTTCTGTTATACTATCAGCATCTAAAACCTCTAAGAAACGTCCTACAGTTAATTCCTCAGGTCTAGCTCCTAGATTTGTAAAGAAATAAACTATCGCGATCGCCATCAAAACCATTACTACAATTAATATAATATTGGATCTTTTGGGAGTTTTAGGTTGTTTACTATTTGCCATCTTAATCTCCTTTTTTGTATACTTTCGCCGCTAACACACCCACATAAGGTAAATTTCTATATAGACCATTATAATCAAGTCCAAACCCAATTACAAATTCATTTGGAATTTCAATACCTGAATATTTAATATTCAAATTCTTAACAATTCTACCTTCTGGTTTGTTTAAAAGCGTCGCAATTTCAATTGATCTTGCTTTTCTTTGTTTTAATAAATTGCTTACATAAGCAACTGTAATTCCAGTATCAACAATATCTTCTACTAAAATAATATCACGATTTGATAAATCTTGTGTAATATCTTTATCAACATTAACAGTCCCAGTAGAATTAACTCCATCATAACTAGAAACATCAATAAAATCCATTTCCATATCACAAGTTACATGCTTAATTAACTCAGCCATAAATGGAACACATCCAGTTAATAAACCTACTAGTAATGGTTTTTTATCTTTGTAATCTTTTGAAATCTCTTTTCCAATACGTTCACACGTTTTAACAATTCGTTTTGAATCAACTAATATTCTTGAAACATCTGGATCTTTTCTCATTTTTTCTCCTTAAACTCAATTAAACAGTTACACTGTTTCAAATTTTTTAAATTACTACTTTTTTGATATCCTACAACTAATAAAACTTCATTAGTATTATCTACTACAACTAAAGCATTTTCTCTTTCTAGATATCCTAACTTTAAATCTATAAAAAGTTTTTTTAAAGTCTTAGTCCCGCTCTTTGTACTGATTCTATCACCAATATCTTTATTTCTAACCATTAAGTCTAAACTATCAATATTATAACATAAATTAAATAAATTACCATCAAAATCACAATTTTTTTTAGTTACTAAAACTTCATATTTTTCATTCAAATCATAATTCTTTAATTCATTGATTTTTAAATTAACTTTATTGATTACTAATATTTCATTAAAGATATAAACTTTATCATATTCTTTTAGAATCGTAAAGCCTAAATAATCAATCTTTAGATTAGCTTTTTTAGTATTTAATACTTTGATAATTTCATTAATATTTTGTTTACTCAAATCTTTTTCTTTTAATAAACTAAATAATAATTCTTGTTTAAACTCAAATTCTAAATTATTAAAAACACTTATTTTAAAACTAAAGTATTCTTTAGTTTTAATAACATTTTCTAAAACAAATTCATTTATCTTTGTTTCTAATAATTTATTTAAAAAACTTAAACTCTTTGAAAATTCAAAAAACTTTTCATAAGTTTTAGGATTTTCTTTTACTAAATTAGGAATAATGTTTTTCCTAATTCTATTTCTTTCATAAAACTCTTCGGTATTTGTTTTATCTTCAAAATATTTAATTTTCTCTTTTAATGCATATTTAATTATTTCTTCTTTAGAATGTTTAAGTAAACATCTCACTAAATATATATCTTTAAAAGGCGTAAACTCTTTCATTCCGCTAACTGCATCAATACTAGCTCCTCTTAGAATTCGCATAAGCATTGTTTCTATTTGATCATCAGCATGATGAGCTAAAAACAAATATTTAATATTAGCTTTATGCATTACTTCTAAATAAAACTCATAACGCAATTTTCTAGCTTCAGCTTGAAAATTCTTAGTACTCTCAAATTCAAGTTTTTTTATAAAACAAGGAATTGACCTCCCCTTACAATAATCCCTTATAAACGCTTCTTCTTCTAAAGACTCAAGTCGTTTTTGGTGATTCAAATGAATTACTGTAATATCTAAGTTTAATTTAACTAAAACACTTAATAAAACCATCGAATCAACTCCAGTTGATACCGCGATGGCTAACTTTTTATCTATTAAGTTATTTTCTTTTAAAAAACTTAAAACTTGGTTTTCCATTTTTTATTATTCCTTTTAAGTAGGTGTTACTATTATATAACTATTAATAGGTTTCTTCAAGAAAATTATAAAACCT
>JAQUUM010000102.1 GCA_028693885.1 Bacilli bacterium | reverse complement strand
AGATATGTTTTTAGAAGAATATCCAGAAGCTAAAATTAGTGTTATTGATTCGACTGTTAATACTGGGGCTCAAGGATTAGTGGTTTTAGAAACAGCTCGCATGGTAAAAGATGGTTTGAGTTTTGATCTAATTTTAGAAAAGATTGAAAAAATGTTACCAACAGCTAGAATTATTTTCACAGTTGGTAATTTGGATTACCTAAGGCATGGTGGAAGAATTGGTGCTTTAAAAGCATTAATTGGAAATACATTAAAAATGCAGCCGATTATTGTTTTAGAAAATGGTGCTATTTCATCGCACGGAACAGCGTTAGGTCAAAAAAGAGCTTTATTAAAAGTTGTAGATACAATCAAAAATCATTTTATTAGACTAGGAGAGGCTGTTGGTGATTTTAGATTTACTTTAGGAGCAGCTTACAAAAAAGTTGAAAGAACATTTTTAGAAAGCCATTTAATTGAAACAATGAAAGGTTTTTATGATAAATTTACTGTTGATAATTTTCAAATAGGTGCGACTATATCAACTCATACAGGGCCTTTTGCAATAGGAGTAGGTTTTGTTAAAAAATATGAAAATCTATAATCAATTACTTGATATTTTTAGAATTTAAAAATATTTAGATGAAGAAAAAGTAGTCTATATTTATTTATAAATATAGGCTTTTTATTTGTTTAAAAATCAGTAAAAAGTTAAAAATATCAAAAAACGCGCATAAAAATTAAAAAAAGAAAGAAATGATAAAAAATGCCTTCAAAACACGAAAAAAAATATTTTTTATGGTATTGACAACTTAAAATCAAAGATTTAAAATGCAAGTGTATATAGTTATTTTTAAAGATTTTGTTTTAAAATTTTATAAGAAAGGAGGATCTTTAAAAATGGCAAAAGAAGTTAAAAAAGAAGTGAAAGCTGCTCCAGCAAAAAAAGCTGCTCCAGCTCCAGCAAAGAAAAAGTAAAATTGGATTAAGGATAAAAACCCCTTTTATAAAATGAAGGGGTTTTTATATTATTTAATAAGAAAATATCAAAAAAAATTTCTTTTTTAAATCTACTACTTAAAAGAAATATAATAATGTGATATAACCTGGCTTTTGCAGTTGTTATGACATAGCATAACAACTGCAAAAGCCAGGAAACGTTTGTATTTTAACTATATATATGATATAATAATTTAGATTTAAGAATATAAGGAGGCTAATAATGCATCAAATTAAAAAAATGTTTTTAGTACTAATGGTTTTCATGAGTTTTTTATTAGTAGCGTGTAATCAAATAAAATTTACAATTTTTTTTGATAGTAATGGTGGGAGTGAGGTTTCATCGATAACAACAGGTGGAAGTTCTGCGATTGTAATGCCTACTAATCCAACGAAAGAAGGGTATTACTTTGCAGGGTGGTATTGGGACAATAATACTTTTAATCGACCATTTACAGCAACTTCTCTTTTTGATGAACCAATTTTAAGCAATATGACAGTATATGCAAAGTGGTCATCAAATGATGTTGATGAATTAGGTATTGTTAGTGCTAATGGCTTTGAAATTGATGGAACTACTTTATATACTGAAGTGCCTAATTCAGTTAGTTCATATTCATTTATTGGACAGATTACTGTAGGTTATTCATCAACTTGGGATTTATATAGCGATATATCAGCAACCAACATAATTACTTCGAAAACAATAGCTCTTTTACCAGGAGATAATACTGTATATATACTAGTTACTGGAGATGAAATAAAACTATATACAGTAACAATAAGAAGATTACCACTTTATGAGGTTTCTTTTAATGTTGATGGAGGTTCATTAATAGAACCTCAATATATTCAAGAGGGTGATTTTTTAGAGGAACCATATACAACAAGACGACAAGGTTATACTTTGATGGGATGGGAAACTGACTTGGGTTGTCCTATAACATTCCCAATTGAAATTGAGTATGATATGATTATTGTAGCGGTGTGGCAATCAAATAGTAGCACTATAACATTTGATGCAAATGGTGGAGAAGGAACGATGAGTAGTGTTTCAGGAGAAACAAACGAAACGATAAATCTTCCAAAAAATACATTTACAAAAGAAGGTTATATGTTTATAGGATGGAGTGAAAATGCTGAAGGTGATCTAAGATATCTAGATGAATCAAGTTACGAAGTTGGAATCTTGGTAAATTATACACTATATGCTATATGGGAAAAAGCATCAACTGAAGGTATCAGTTTTACATTAAAAAATGATGACACATATGAAGTAAGTGGTTGGGGTGGAGTAATTGCTGATGAGATCATTATTCAAAACCAATATAAAGGTAAAGCCGTTACAAGCATAGGAGAATTTGCTCTTTCTGATTATATGGGGTATAGTAGAGTAAAAAACATAATAATTCCCAACAGTATAACAAGTATCGGTGAAAAAGCTTTTTATGGGCGTGTACAATTAGAAAGTATAACACTCCCGGAAGGCATTATAAGTATAGGTAAATCTGCTTTTTCAGGCTGCAGTAGTTTAACAAATATAGTCATTCCAAATAGTGTCACAAGTATAGGTGAAAGTGCTTTCTCTGGTTGTACCAGTTTAACATCGATCGTATTACCATTTATTGGTGCAAATAGGACAGCTAGTAATTCATCAGCATTATTTGGATACATATTTGGAACCTCTTCATTTGCAAATGGAAACAGTACAAAACAATATTATACATCCAGTTCGTATAGTATATATTATATTCCTACATCATTAAGAACAGTGGTGATTACAGATACAAAAAATTTAGAATATGGAGCCTTTTATGGTTGCACTAATCTAACAAGTATAACAATTCCAGAAGGTATCACGGTCTTAAATGAAAGAGTTTTAATGGGCTGTCATAGTTTAGCAAGTATAGAAATTCCCCAAAGTGTTACCAATATAGGTGATTATGCTTTTGGTGGTTGTAAGAGTTTAACAGAAATAATAGTCCCTCAAAACATTGAATATATAGGCTCTTCTGCATTTTTTGGCTGTAGCAGTTTAATAGAAATGACTTTGCCATTTGTTGGTCAGAGTCTATCGAATCCAACTAGTTTATTCGGGGTTATTTTCGGACAAAGTTATTATGAAGGTGGCGTTAGTACAACTCAATATTATGACAAATATTCATTTTCTTCTAATACATATTATATTCCAGTAACACTAAAAACAGTAATAATAACAGGATCAACAAACATCTTATATGGCGCTTTTTATAATTGTTCAAATTTAACAAGTGTAATTATCCCAGAAAGTGTCACGACTATGGCTGCAGATGTATTTAAAGGTTGTACTAAATTAACAATTTACGCCCAAGCAAATAGTAAACCAAGCGGTTGGGATAATGAATGGAATCCGTATAGTAGACCTGTAGTATGGGGATATGTAGAAAATTGATGTTTTTGCCAAAGTTGAACATATCACAAGGCGTTAATATAAACTACAATGCACCATCATGAACCATTACAAATCTGCTAGTCGCGTGGCACCATTATAATGGTAAAAGCGATAAATTAATTAGGTCGACAGAGTAATCTGCTGGCCTTTTTTGTATAAGAAAACCTCTAGCCTAGCGGGGTGGATGCGTAAAGCCTTTTGGTAATCAGTCTTGAAAATAAGGGATATACGTTCTTGCAAGAAAGTATTCATACTCAGTTGGCGCTTTTGCAACTCTAGCAGATATCAGTTATTATTTAACATCAACAATGTCATGCTTTAGACTAATTCTAGATTTTTTAAAATTTTCAAATTATCTTTTTAACGATTCGATTGATAATGTTTGGATTTTTATGGTTTAGGATGACAAAATGAAGGGGTTTTTATATTGGTTAATAAGAAAGTATTTAAAAAAAATTCTTTTTTAAATCTACTACTTAAAAGAAATATAATAATGTGATATAATAATATTTGAGGTTTTAAAAGATGAAAGAATTGTCAAGATTATCAATTTTAAATAATAATAACCATCTTAAAGATATATTTACTAAGGCTTTTTATATTGAGATTGGTAATATTGAATATGATAAGATATCTATTCTTTTAAGAAATGAATTAATTAAATTTGAAGATTTAGTTAATGTTAATATTTTATATAATAGTAAAAATCGTTTTAATACTAATTCAGATATTGATACATTATTAAGTGCTTTATATTTTGAAAATATTAATCATAAAAATAAAAACAGACAAATATTCATAACTTATGGAATTGCTAATTGGATAGATAAAAACAAAAAAGAAATTTTTGCTCCAATTATTTTAATACCAGTAAATATATATATTCAAGAAGATGATATTTATGTAAAAAAAATAGCTACTCCTGTTGAAAACAAGATTTTAATAAGTATGCTTGCATCAGAAGATAAAAATATCGTAAATCCTGATAATTTAAATACAATTTATGCTTTAGATAAATATATTTTAAATTTTGAGAAGTATGGTGTAAGTGTTAAATTAGAAAATATGATTACTTTTGCATATACTTCTAATAAGGATATAAAAATTGATCATGAGAAATTTGATATTTCAAAAATTAATGATCAATATATAATTGATAAGTATTATCATCCAGAAAACGAAAACTTTTTTTTAGTTAGTGATTTGGATAAGAAACAACGTGTTTGTTTGAAAATGGCTAATAATGATTTGAGTTTCGCTATAAGTGGTAAACTTGGTACTGGTAAGACTGAAACTTTAATTAATATTGCAGTTAATGCGCTTTACAATAATAAAAAGGTTTTATATGTTTCGAATATTAAAGAAACTATTGATTATGTTGAAGCGAGATTTGATGAATTAAATGTTTCATATTCAGTGGCTAATTTACTTAAATCTTTTGATGAAGTAATTAGTAAAAAACAATATCAATTTCCAAAGAAAAAACAAATAGTTGCTAATTTAAAAGAAGAACTAACAAAAACTTATGAGATAATTAATGATTATGAAACTCAATTAAATTTTAGAGTTTTAAATCATAATTATCTTTTGGTGATGAACAGTCTAGTTAGTTTTGATAAGAAAAACTCTAAGAAGATAGAAATTGATGATTTGAGTAATTTATATAAAGAAGAGTTTGAAAAAACTGTTCATAGTTTAGAAATGGCT
>JAQUUM010000101.1 GCA_028693885.1 Bacilli bacterium | reverse complement strand
AATTATTAAATTTTCATGCGTGTTCAAAATTTTGAATTTTGGAGTGGCAAGTTTTACTATACCCTAATTACATTATTCAAAAAAAATTCATTTATTTGCTTGATTTAATATAGTTAGTCTCCTATAAAACTCTCTCTTGTTTTATGGATATATTATAACATAAAGAAAATAAAAAAGTAAAACCTTTTCAAAGAAAAGTTTTACTCATTTTATTCTATTTTTTTAATAACTTCCATAATTTCAGCACTTCTTTTAGCATTAACAATTTTCAACTTCATTTCTTTTGCATTAGAAAAACCCTTTAAATAAAATCCTGCAATGCTTTTAAATTCTAACACAGCAACTTTTTCTTGTTTTAAGTCAATCATTTCAGTAAAATGCTTAAGCATTTTATTTTTAATTTCTTCTTTGCTTGGATAAACTAAAGGCAGTCCTTCTAGTCTATTAACAATATTTTCAATTAACCAAGGATTTCCTAAAACACCTCTACCAACCATTACCATATCACATTTAGTATATTCAAGCATTTCTATTGCATCTTCAACACTTTTAATATCTCCGTTGCCAATTACTGGAATATTAACACTAGCTTTTACCATTTTAATATAATCTAGATTTACTTTTCCTCGATACAGATCACTTTTAGTTCTTCCATGAATCGTAATAGCACTAGCTTTTGCAGCTTCAATAGCTTTAGCTATTTCAATGCAATTAATAGAATCATGATCCCAACCCGCTCTAATTTTAACTGTAACTGGTAGGCTTACACTTTCAACTACTGCTTTTACCATTTCATAAACTTTGTTTTTATCTAAAAGTAAAGCTGAACCAGAATTTGACTTTAAAACTTTTTTAACTGGGCATCCCATATTCAAATCAATTATATCAGCTTTTGTATTTTGTTCTATTAAAATAGCTGCTTGTCTTAAATCTTCAATATCACCACCAAAAAGCTGTAAAGCCACTGGATGTTCCTTTTCACTGATTTTAGTTAATTCCCAAGTCTTACTACTTTTATAAAGCAAGCCCTTAGCACTAATCATTTCAGTGAATACAAGTCCTGCTTTATGTTCTTTCATAATTTCTCTAAATGCTAAATTACTATATCCTGCAAGAGGTGCACTAGCAACAATATTATTTATCAGAATATTTCCTATTTTCATTAGCTTTCTCTTTTCTTAATTTTCTAAAAAAATCTTGCATTAGTTCTTTAATTTCTTTTTCATACAAGCCCTTAGATATTTCTACCTTGTGATTAAAATTATAATCATTCACATTAATTATACTACCAAGTGCTCCAAACTTAGCTTCTTCAACTCCAAATACTAACCTTTTAATTCTTGCTTGAAGAATAGCTCCACTACACATTAAACAAGGTTCAACTGTAACATAAAGAGTAGCATCATCTAAAATCCATCTTTTTAATTTTTTACAAGCTTTTGAAATCACTAATACCTCAGCATGATACAAAGCATTCTTTTTTGTATGTCTTAAATTATGAGCTTTTGAAATTATTTTGTCATTAACAACAATGACAGCACCAATCGGAACTTCGCCCTTAATAAAAGCCTTTTTAGCTTCTAAAAAGGCTATTTCCATATATTCTAAATCACTCATTTTACAATATGACAATGACGACATCTTGCTTCATATTGTTCTTTTGCACCAATCATAATAATAGGATCTTCGTATCTTGCTGGTTGTTGATCAATAATCCTTTGGGTCCTAGTAGCTAAAGTACCACAAACCTGACAAATAGCATGAAGCTTAGTAACGTATTCTGCTCTTGCCATTAATTCAGGCATCGCTCCAAAAGGCTCTCCTCTAAAGTCTCTATCAAGTCCTGCAATAATAACTCTAATTCCTTTATCAGCTAAAGCTTCAGCCACGTCAATAATACCTTTATCTAAAAATTGCACTTCATCAATTGCTACTGCAGAAATATCTTCATTAATATAATTCATAATCTCGCCTGATATATTAATCCCAATTGACTTAGCTCTTTCGTTATTATGTGATACTACTTCCTCACTACTATAACGACTATCTAAAATAGGTTTAAAAACTAAAACTTTCTTTTTAGCATATTCAATCCTTCTAATTCTTCTTAAAAATTCCTCAGTTTTCCCCGCAAACATACATCCTGTAATTACTTCTATCCATCCTGGTTTAATTTGAGCTTCCATAGTAAGTCCTCCTTTTTTCTTACTTAAATTATACTACATTTTCTTTATTTTAAAAAGTCATTTTTTATTTTATTACAAGTAATTTTAGTTGACAAGATACCTAAATTAATGTATAATTCATTAGTAACTTACTATAGTTATTAAAACTATGGCGGAAGGAGAAATAAAAATGAAAAAAGGAATTCATCCAAACTATCAAAAAGTTAAAGTTGTTTGTACTACTTGTGGGAATACTTTTGAAACTGGTTCAATACTAAAAGAAATGCGTGTTGATACATGTTCTAATTGTCATCCATTCTATACAGGACAACAAAAATTTGTTCAAGCAACTGGCCAAGTTGAAAAATTCAAAAAACGTATGTCTCAAAAGAAATAATTTTTTCTTTAATAAAGCCTTAGAATTGTCTAAGGCTTTTATTATATTTAAATAAAAAAACTTTAAACTAAATGTGTTTAAAGTTTTTTTTGTATTTAGAAACTTACCTTTACGTTTTGTCTTTCTTCTTGCATTACTTCAAAGAAAGCTGCAGATTTAAATCCAAACATTTTAGCAAAAATAACTCTTGGAAATACTTCTCTAAAATCATTGAATTTATGAACAATATCATTATAAAATTGTCTTGAATAAGCAATTTTATCTTCTGTATCTTTCAAATCTCCCATTAATGCTTGGAAATGAGTATTAGCTTTTAATTCAGGATATGCTTCTCTTACAGCAAGCAATCTACTTAATGTTCCACCTAATGCATCATTGGCTTTGGCCATACCTTCAACATTGTTTTGTTGAGCAGCTTGACTATACATATTTCTTGCCTTAGCAAATTCTTCAAAAATTCCACTTTCGTGTTTAGCATACCCCTTTACAGTTTCTACTAAGTTAGGAATCATATCAAATCTTCTTTTTAATTGAACATCAATTTGACTCCATGCATTTCTAACCTTGTTTCTCATCTTAACCAAACCATTGTATACAGCTACAATAGCGAATAATAAAACGACACCAACCGCTGCAATAATTATTATTACAGTGCTACTTGCTAAAATCATTCTCTTTTTTCCTCCTTATGATTTTTTATCTAGAGCGGAAGCCTCCACCGCCACCGCCGAAAGAACTACCACCAGAAAAGCCACCGCCTCCACCGAAGCGTCCTCCTCCACCACTTGCTGCATTATGAGCCGCAATAGTTGAAACAGAGTTTGTTTTGGCTACCGAAATACTTCTTGTTATATTATTTAATGCCATTCCCATTCTAAAACCATGATATCCATAACCAAAAGCTAAGAATGTAGATGAAGCTGATGAACTTTGAACTTGATCTGTCGGCAATTTAACTTCTAATTGTTTCATTACTTGATCAGCAATTTTTAAACTAGTAGCATAAACTAAATAATGCTCCCAAACTATTACTCCTGGCATCGGATAATCTTCCATATTACTAAAGTCTAGTAAGAATTTTTTATAAGCTTTCCACTTTGAAAAATCTTCATTTCCATCTTTACTTCTTCTTTTGATTGTTGAAATATAAATCAATAAAATTATTATCAATCCAACTGCAATAATTAAAAACACCATATTAAATTCTAAATTAGCAGCACCTGTTACTAAATAGTTTACTACAATCCAAGCAATTGGAATTAACATAAAGACTTTTGCTTTTCCTTTTTGTTTTTCCATTTCTTCATCAAAGAAATTATGTTTTCTAGCCTCTGATTTTGCTAAGTTTTTAAAATCATTTGCTAACTTATTAAAGTTTGTTGCTTGAGCAAAATTCTTTTTTGGATATGCTTCAATTTGTTTCAAAGAAACTTGAGCACCATCTCCTATTTCTTTAATAAACCATTTTATGATTACATTTTCATGTTCTCTTAATGCTTCACTATGTTCTGCGTTTAATACTAATTTAAAATCAGGCTTTTTAGCTGTTAAACTTTCACCTTCAGTTTTTAAAACTAAAACCTTTCTTCTAACCAAATCAAGTACAGTAGCTGTAACATCTTCATCATTTATCTTTTTAAAGTAATACAAATAACTCATCTCAGCCGGACTATAATCAGCTGGCAACTCTCTAAAATAATCACCTTCAAAACTAGCCTTCAATTCTTTATCATATTTTTTATAAACATGATAGAAAGTATAAAACATTATTAAAACCATTAAAACAAATGAGTATAATTGAATTAAACTAGCTATTCTAATCTTATCAGCCGCAAGCGCCATTTCTAATTCATCAGCTAAAATACTATCTTTTTTATCAGCATTAACAATATTCTCAACTCTAGCATTTGGAAACAATCCAACAGGAGTTAATAATCTAAACTCTAAAAAGTCATCTTCCTCCATATCAAATGTCATAGACATTTGATCATTCTCAGTAATTTCATCAATTACTCCGCTATATAATCCATGTCCAAATAAATAATATTCATCTACTAAAAAAGAATTACTTGGCAAGTTTAAATTAACTTTACCACCTTTTACTTTATTATCAAAATACTCAATCAATTTCCAGTTCAACTGAGCAACATCGTTATATACAGTTACTGCTCCTGTTATAGTATAAGTATACTTAAAAGTCATTTCTTCTTGCATACCATCTTTTACATAAATAAATGCCGCATCGCATCTTGTAGTTAAAATATCTGGTGCACATTGTACAGGATATCCTAATTCATCATAATCTCCATTAAATGAATACCCTACCCAATAATCTCCATCAATACAATTAATATTACTAGCTAAAGTTAGTAAATCATTATTTTTATCATAAACTGAAACTTCAAAACTACTAGTATCTAAATATGCTCTATCACTTGCGATAGTTGCAGGTCCCTTATCAAATACTATATCTCTAAAGATAACATGATAATCATCAGGATACCTCATAGTTAAAGTTTCTTCAACAGTCATATCCCCAGCATCATTAAGTGTAATATCAGCGATATATCCTTT
>JAQUUM010000100.1 GCA_028693885.1 Bacilli bacterium | reverse complement strand
ACATTATAAAAACTTATTTATAATTTTTGGTTGTAAAAATAAATAAAATTTAGTATAATATATTTGTTAGGTTGAATATATTATTTAAGTGGAGGAAAAAATGAAAAAAATATTTACTTTATTTATGCTTGTGCTTTTGGCTTTTATATTAGTTGGATGTGATAAAGACGATCCAATCATCGAAGCACCTACGACTTATGCTTCCGCAACTTTAGAGTTTGCTGTGTTTGAGTTAATTGAAAATTATAGAACTGCTGATAATTATGGTGTGAAGTTAACATCTGATGATGGTGAAACTACTTTAGTTACTGAAATCAAAATGAATAAAACAGGGACAGCAATAAATTCTATGGCATATACTCAAACTGGTGGCGAAAGCGATATGCATGTGTATATTTCTGAAAATATGGCTTACATGTTAACTGTTGATGGAGATAAAATTAAATATAGTGCTGGTGCCACTGAGCAAGCTGCTATTTTAAGTAGTTATGGATTTGCTAAATTCATTGAAGATGTAGAAGCTCTTTTATTAGATGATGCTGCTTTATATGCTGCATTACCTGCATCTGTTGATGTAACTAATAATGTTGCTACATTTGCTTTGGATTTATTAACTTATTCAGGCACATACTTTACTGAAGCTGATTCTGCTAATTTAAAAATTACTTTTACAGGTACAGCAATTTCGGCGATTGAAATTGAGGTTACTAAAGCATCTGTTGTTATGAGTAATAAAGTTGAATTTTTAGGAACAACTGCTCAAACAGTTACTTTGCCTGCTGATGCAGCGAGTTATGTAGCTCAATAATTTAAAATAAGCGCTTAGAAATGAGCGCTTTTATTATGGATTGTTAAAATATAAACAGAAAAAAATATTATATTTTACTATTGAATTATATATATATCTATGCTATAATATACAAGCGTGCATAAATCGCAAACTATTTTATATTTTTAGTGGGAGAGTGAAAACTCAATTAACCACATCCCGGACAAAAAGGAGGTGTGTCTCGTGGCTGCAAAAAAAATTACGAAAGTTATTAAATTGCAAATCGCTGCTGGAAAAGCTACCCCTGCTCCACCTGTAGGTCCTGCCTTAGGTTCAGCAAGTGTAAATATCCAACAATTTGTATTACAATTTAATGAAGCAACAAAAGATCAAATAGGTTATGTAGTACCTGTAGTTATTACTGTGTATGAAGACCGTACATTTACTTTCGTTACTAAGACTCCGCCAGCTTCTGATTTATTAAAGAAAATGGCTGGTATTAGCAAAGCTTCTGCAAATTCTAAGAAGACTAAAGTTGCAACAATTAAACGTGAAAAGGTGGCTGAAATCGCAAAAACTAAGTTGCCTGATTTGAACGCTTATACTGTAGAACAAGCAACTAAAATCATCGAAGGAACTGCTCGAAACATGGGTATTGTTGTAGAAGACTAAAAAATGAAGTTTCAAACCAAAATAAGTTGTTAATCAACTTAAACTGTGGGAGGAATTTCCGATTGACCACATTTAAGGAGGAAAAAAATGGCAAAAAAAAGTAAAAAATATATTGAAGCCGCTAAATTAATTGACAAGACTAAAAGATATCCTTTAAGTGAAGCTGTTGAATTAGTAAAACAAACTAGTACTTCAAAATTTGATGGAACTGTTGAAGCTGTATTTAGATTGAATTTAGACTCTCGAAAAGCTGAACAAAATCTACGTGGTGCTATCAACTTACCTCATGGTACTGGAAAGACTAGAAAAGTTTTAGTTCTTACTAAAGAAGCTAAAGTTAAAGAAGCGCAGGCTGCAGGTGCTGATTATGTTGGTGATGCTGAATACATTGAAAAAATCAAAGGTGGATGGTTTGATTTTGATATTATTGTAGCAACCCCTGATATGATGGGCGAGTTAGGAAAGATTGGTAAGATCTTAGGCCCTAAAGGGTTAATGCCTAATGCGAAAACTGGAACTGTTACTATGGATGTTGCGAAAGCAGTTAGTGAAATTAAAGCGGGTAAAGTTGAATATCGTGTTGATAAAACTGGTAATATTCCAACAATAGTTGGTAAAATTAGTTTTACACCTGAACAGTTGCTTGAAAACATTAAAACTATTTATAAGGTTTTAATAAGAATTAAGCCTTCTACAGTAAAAGGTGTATACGTTAAAAACATTTCAATTGCTTCTACTATGGGGCCTGGCATAAAAATTGCTCCAGAATCAATTGAATAATTATAAAATATAAAATATAAAATAAAATAGTTGTAATTTGTATGCCGTAGAAAGTAGGTGCTTTATGCTTAATATCCTACCTAGGTTAATAAAGTGTGATGAACCCTCTTTAACCTTGCTTGGTAAAGAGGTTTTAAATTTTATGGAGGATGAAAATGAAAGAAGCAACAATTAAGTTAAAAATTGATCAAGTTGAAATTGTTCATGAAAAAATGGTTTCTTCGGGGTCTTCAGTATTTGTTGACTATCTTGGATTAACAGTTGCAGAAATGACTGAATTAAGAAGAAATTTGTATAATGCAGACTGTGAAATTAAGGTTGTTAAAAACAATATTTTAAAAAGGGCTGCTCATAAAGCAGGATTTGAAGGGCTTGATGATTCATTAAAAGGTCCAAGTGCAGTTGCTTTTTCAAAAGATGGTAATACTGCTTCAAAAATAATCTATGATTTTATTAAGAAGTGTGACCGCCTTGAAGTTAAGGCTGGTGTAGTTGAAGGAAAAGTAATTGATAATAAAGAATTAAAAATAATTGCAAACTTACCAAACAAAGAAGGTATGATTTCAATGTTCTTGAGTGTACTACAAGCTCCAATTCGCAACTTTGCTTGCGCTATTAAAGCTGTAGCTGAAAAAAACTAATATAAGGAGAAATAAAAATGGGAAAAATTAATGTAAAAGAATTTATCGAATCAATGAAAGAAATGTCTGTTTTAGAATTAAATGACTTAGTAAAGGCAATCGAAGAAGAATTTGGTGTAACTGCAGCTGCAGCAGTTGTTGCTGGACCAGCAGCAGCCGCAGTAGAAGATGAAGGGCCAAAATCTTATAAAGTTGTTCTTGCAAGTTTTGGTGCTAACAAAATCGCAGTTATTAAAGTTGTACGTGAATTAACTGGATTAGGATTAAAGGAAGCTAAAGATATTGTTGATGCTGCTCCAAGCACTTTAAAAGAAGATGTTAATGAAGATGAAGCTAAAGCAATTAAAACTAAATTAGAAGAAGCAGGCGCTACTGTAGAGTTAAAGTAGTAAAAAAACGAACCCGAGAATCTCGGGTTTTTTTGCTTTAAACTGCAAAAGCTATGTATTAACGAGAAAAACAATATGTTATGTGTTGACAATTTGACACAATTATGCTATACTTATAAAATGCAGTAATATGCGCGTATTATCGAAAAAAATCAGTGGGGTGAATAGTTTTGAATTACAAAAACGTTGTTTATGGTAAAAACAGAGTTCGTAGAAATTACTCTCGTGTACAAACGAATGTTGAACTTCCAAATTTAATTGAAGTTCAAACTAAATCGTTTGAATGGTTCAAAAGTGAAGGAATTAAAGAATTATTTAAAGAAATTTCTCCGATTACAGATCATAGTGAGAAGTTTGAATTATATTTTGATGATTTTGAATTTGATGAACCAAAATATGATATCCCTCTATCAAAAACAAAAAGTGTTAACTATGCTAGTCCGTTAAAAGTAAATGTTAGACTTGCTAATAATGAAACTGGCGAAATTAAAGAACAAAAAATATTTTTAGGTGATTACCCAATGATGACTCCTTGGGGAACTTTTGTCGTTAACGGTGCTGAGCGAGTTATCGTTACGCAAATTATTAGATCAGCTGGTGTTTTTTATTCTTCAGATGTTGATAAAAAAAGCGGCCAAGTTAACTTTTCAGGTCAAGTAATTCCGACTCGAGGAGCATGGATTGAATTTGAAAAAGGTACAAAAGATGTTTGGTATGCTAAATTAGATAGATCAAAAAAAGTTCCTCTAACTACTTTTTTAAGAGCAATGGGTCTTAATTCAAGATCAGATATTGTAGGAATGTATGGTAAACATCCTTTCCTAGATGCAACTTTTGAAAAAGAGACCGCTTTTGGTACCGATGATGCCTTAGGCGAGTTGTATGGTAAATTAAGACAAGGCGAAACTGCAAGTCCTGATAGCGCTAGACAATATCTTGCTAGTAGACTTTTTGATACTAGAAGATATGATTTAGCTAGCGTTGGTAGATATAAAGTAAATAAAAAATTAAATGTTATTGATAGAATTCCTCTTGCTTTATTAGGTAAAATTAGATTTTCAAAAGACATTGTAAACAATCAAACAGGAGAAGTTGTTTATCCTGCTGGTAAAACTGTTGAATTAAGTGATTTAGATTATTTGAGTGAAAATAGAGATTTACTAAAACAAGAAATGACTTATGATCAAATGCTTCAAGGGAATAATGTTAAGTTAGAAATTCTTGAAATTGAATATTTAAAAGATAATAGTTGGCATTCAATCAAAATAGTTGGAAATGATCAAGATGAAATGGCTAATCACGTTACACTTTCTGATGTTTTTGCATCTGTAAGTTATTATATTAATCTACATGAGGGCTTTGGGAAAACTGATGACATTGACCATTTAGGAAACAGAAGATTAAGATTAATAGGTGAGTTATTACAAAACCAATTTAGAATTGGTATGACTAAGATGGAAAAAACTATTAAAGATAGAATGTCAACATCGACTGATACTAAAAATATATTCCCTCAAAATCTTATCAATATAAGATCGTTATCCTCAGCAATCAAAGATTTCTTTGGTAGTTCGCAATTGTCACAGTTCATGGATCAAATTAATCCGCTTTCTGAACTAACACATAAAAGAAGACTTTCAGCGTTAGGTACTGGAGGTTTAACTAGAGATAGAGCTGGCTTTGAAGTTCGAGATGTTCATATTTCTCATTATGGGAGAATTTGTCCAATCGAAACTCCAGAAGGTCAAAACATTGGATTGATTAACTCTCTTGCTACTTATGCTAGAGTTGATAAATATGGTTTTATTGAAACGCCTTACTTGAAAGTTATTCAAGAAACAGGGAAAAATCCAAGAGTAACTGAAGAAACAATTTACTTGACTGCAGATAAAGAAGAAAATTATTATATAGCTCAAGCAAATACAAAAG
>JAQUUM010000099.1 GCA_028693885.1 Bacilli bacterium | reverse complement strand
ACCACTAGACTATATGACAATAGTCTATCAAGGAGTTACTCATAGTTATCAAGAAATCAATACTAACTATGCATATATTACCAAAGAGATTGGTGAAGTATTTGATGTTACTAGTTTTAAAAATAAGCTTATGGCATATGATAATACGGATGGTGAAATTTCTGAAAATATATATATCGCTTACGATTATTATACACCTAATTATAACAAGTGTGGCTTATGGGAAATAATGTTTAGAGTTAGCGATAATATGGAAAATGAGACTGAGTTTTCTTTGTTTGTATATAATAAAGATAATGTAGCACCAGTGATTGTTGGTCCTAGTTTGATTCAAACAACAAAAGATACTTTATTAACAGAAACAGAAATTTTAAGCAATTTTAGTGCTTATGATGAAATAGATTTAGATGTTAGTGATAGAATTATAATTAAAGAAAGTACATATTTTATTAATCATAACAAAGTAGGTAAGTGGCCAATTTTTTTAGAAGTTAGTGATTCATCAGAAAATATTAAAACATTTGTGTGTTATATAGAAGTGCTTGATAATGAAGCCCCAATATTTGTAGTAGATCCTTTAACTGTAAATATTAATCTAGCAGTTGAAATGCCTACTATAGATGTAATAATAAATAATTTAAAATTTGAAAATCAAATTTCATCAAATGCTTTAATTGAAATAATCTATGATGAATATACATCTTCAAATGCTAAAACAGGTGATTAT
Source organism: Bacilli bacterium (assembly GCA_028693885.1). Taxonomy (GTDB): domain Bacteria; phylum Bacillota_I; class Bacilli_A; order ML615J-28; family CAG-698; genus JAQUUM01. The sequence continues at coordinate 4,458 of JAQUUM010000099.1, read as the reverse complement.
ATAGTTCGGTTGCTAGTAGATAATGAAATAAAAGATATAAAAATAGTGGTAAATGAAACTACTAACGAAGAAAGTGAAAGTGTAATAAAAAAAGTTCTTAATGCGATTAAAAACTTTTTTGTAGGAATATTTAATTTATTTAAAAATCTCTGGGAAAAAATTTTCTAGATATTTTTCTAGATAATTTTTTGGTACAGGATTGTATCCTCCTTTAGATAGCGGGTTGCATCTAAGTATTCTAAATATTGTCAACAAAAGTGCTTTGAAAAAACAAAATTTATTAAAGGCTTCTAGAGCATAGTTTGAACATGTAGGTAAAAACCTGCATGTTTTTTTTTGAGGGTTTTTAAGGGATTGGTATTTTTTTATTAAAAAAATCATTAGTTTATTCATAGAGTAATTATAACTAAAAATATTATTCATTTCAAGTTAAAAAAAGAAAATAAATATGTTATAATAAAAAAGACAAAAAGTATTTTTAACTTAACTTTTTCAAACTCATATGTTATAATAACAAAGGTGTTAAAATGGAAAAAGTAGATTTGTTTTATGAGTGCATTTCAGAAGCTGCTTTATTTCTCTATGAAAAGTTAAATTATAATTATTTAGATATTATTTATAGAATAAGTTGTGATTTAAATTCTGAAGTCGATGAAACAGCATTAGAAGAAGTAGATGTAGAAAAATTAAAAAATATTTATTCTAAAATACTAAAGGTTTCATTTAGTGTTTTCGATATCCAAAAAGCCTTTTTGCTTTTCTTGGTAGACATTTTTAAAGAATTAGATTTGTCGTTTGATGTAGTTACACCTAGTAAAATTGCTAATATTTTTAGTTTGATTATTAATAATTATTATGATAAAAAAATTAAAGTGTTGGATTTACAATTAGGTGTTGGAAATTTAGTTTATTTAATAGCTCTTAATTATTCGAATGAAATAGAGATTATTGGAGTGGACAACAATCCTATTTTAGTAAAAATTGCTCAAACATATGCTAATTTTATTAATTTAGAAATTTCTATATATTATCAAGATACTTTAAGCTATTTTGAGGAAAATGTTGACTTAATTGTTGGTGACCTAGATAATATAGTAGTTGATAAAACGTTAATCTCAGAAGAGTTATTAGATATTGAATATGGAATGTATCATAATATTTTAAATTATTATAATAATTTAAAAGAAGATGGTTTATATATTGTTGTTATTCCAAATGATTTTTTTCTTCAAAAAGATTTCAAAATATTTAAAGAAAAAATAAAAGATAAACTTTTGCTTAGTGTGCTAATAATGTTACCGCTTAGTTTGTTTAAAAATGAAGAAAATAGTAAGAGTATCTTAGTTTGTAAAAAAACTAAAACACAAGAAGATATGCAAATAGTTTTTATGGATTCGCTTGATAATGAAAAAAACATTGATCAAATTCTTAAAATTATAAAGACAATTAAGAAAAAGGAGAATTAAAGAATGAAAAAAATCATGGCTGTAAATGCTGGTTCATCATCACTAAAATTTAAATTAGTCGCGATGCCTGAGGAAAAATACATTGCTGAAGGGATTTTTGAAAGAATTGGTTCTAAAGATGCTGTTTTTAAAATTTGTTTAGTTTTAGAAAATGGTGAAAAAAAAGAACTTAAAAAAGAAACAATGGCTATTAAAAATCATGCTCAAGCTGTAAGTATTTTACTTGAGGATTTAGTTAATTTAAATATTGTTAAAGAATTAAATGAAATTACTGGAGTTGGTCATAGAATAGTTCATGGTGGTGAATACTTTGATAAATCAGCTTTAGTTGATGAAGAGGTTTTAGAAAAAATTGAATCTCTTTGCGATTTAGCTCCTCTTCACAACCCAGCCCATTTAATTGGGATTAGAGCATTTATGGCGGTTTTACCTGATACACCTTCTGTTGTAGTTTTTGATACTGCTTTCCACCAAACAATGGAATCAGTTGCTTATATGTATGCACTTCCTTATGCTTGGTATGAAAAATATCGTGTTAGAAAATATGGTTTTCATGGTACTAGTCATGATTATGTTTCAAAAAGAGCTGCTGTTTTACATAAGAAAGATGTAAAAGATTTAAAGATTGTAACTCTACATTTAGGAAATGGTGCTTCACTTTGTGCGGTTAAAAATGGTAAATGTGTTGATACATCGATGGGACTTACTCCGCTTGGTGGAATTCCTATGGGAACTAGAAGCGGAGATATAGACCCTGCAGTTGTTGAATTTATTTCGACTAAAGAAAAATTAACTGCTAAGGAAATTGTTAATATTTTAAATAAAGGATCTGGTTATTTGGGGATTTCTGGAATTTCTAATGATTCTAGAGATATGGAAGCTGGAATTAAAAGAGGCGATGCTAGATGTAGATTAGCACTTGATTTACAATATAAAAGAATTGCTGATTTTATTGGTAGTTATTATGTTTATATGGGCGGTATTGATATTATAGTGTTTACCGCTGGAATTGGTGAAAATTCTAAGAGATGCCGTAGAAAAATTATGGAAAGACTAGCTGTTTTGGGTGTTAAAATTAATACAGAAGCAAACGAAAATAGCGAAGGTGAAACTTTGATTTCGGCTAATGATTCTAATATAGCAGTTTATGTTATTCCAACAAATGAAGAAATAATGATCGCTAGAGATACGATGACCTTGATTAATAACTAATATTTAAAGTAAAAAATCTTTACCTCTACTAATATAATAGTAGAGGTGTTTTTTATGAAAAAATTTTTAGTAATTTTAGTAATTTTATTTTTTGTTAACTTCCAAGGAGTTGAAGCATTAGGAAGTATAGTGATACCAACAGGTGTTGGGGATACTGATGATTTAGAAAAACCAAATTTAGTTTTAGTAGAAAACAATGTTAACTTTAATTCTCCAGGAAACTATCAAGCGACTTATTTTTCTAATGAACTAAATTCTTTTGTTAATACAGATGTTTATATAGTTAATGACAATGTTTTAAAAGAAGGATATAGTAGAACTAGCAATAGACTATATAATATTAGTGATTCATTTTTGGTAAAAAAAACAATTTATATAAGTAAAACGGAATACTATTTAATTGGAGAAGTTGATAATAATTATAATAATCCAACCCCTCGCCAAGAAAGGTGGCCGTTAGCCTATATTGAATATTATCAAAATGACCAAAGGATTTGGGGAAGAAAGTTTGATGTTGATTCAACATTTAACGATGCATCTCTAACAAACAATGGTTTGATTTTAGGTGGAAAACAGTTAAAAAATGATAAAATGAATAGTTGGATTTTAGAGATTTCGGTTGAAAACCAAATTATTAGATCGGTAATATTTGAAGAAAACATAACATCAGAAATTTATGCAATAGAATTAAATGATGAAAGATTAAATGTTTGTGAAACGAGAATGTTGACTAACAGTTCTAATCGTTTAATCTATTATAAAGAATTTAATTATTATAATTTAAATATAATAAATGAAAGTTTCTTTGGTAATAATGGCTTTAATTCAATTATGAAAGTCTTGTTTTATGATAGCAATTTATATGGAATCGTTCAGTTTGCAGGTGATGCAGGAAACTATTCTGTTGATGGAGATTACACATATTTAGCGCTTATCAAAATAGATGAATATTTCAGTATGGTTGATTATGTTAAACTTGATTATTCGTGGCAAGTTGATAATTTGTTTGTAGATAATAGCGGGGTTTTTTTAGTAGGAAAAATGAAGATTGGGAATTATTGGAATTTCTATATCGAAAAATATCAAGAAAATATCTATGGAGAAAGTATTTCATATACTTGGATGCATAATGAAATTGTTTCAAGTATAGTTGCTCCGTTATTGAAAACTGATAGCAGAGGAGATTTTTTGCTTTGTTATGGTAGTTATAAGACATCAGATACTATAAACGTAGTTAAGTTTAGTGGTAGCGATAGTGAAATTAGATTTCACTATCAATACAATGCTAGTAACTTTAATTCGCTTTCTCAAGTGGATGAAGTAGGTGATAGTATTAAGGTAAGGTATAGCGGTATAGGGCTTGATGAAAAATGTCTTAACTCTGTTTTTGATTTAACATATATTAAAGTAGTGAAGAATGCTTCAATTGAGACAACTAATTATATAGAAGAAGATTATGATATTTTAATCAACAACAACTATACAAGTAAAAGTTATATTGATTATAATACATATACTGATTTTGGTAATTATACCTTTAAAAAGGCTTATAGGGTCGGGGAAGCGATGGTTGTATATACTAATGATAGATATATTAAACCGAAAATTTCGTTGAATAATGGAGAGGTATATAATAATGATATTGTATTAAGTTTTAATGGTATTGGGTATTTAAATAGCGCTTTAATAGATAATAATTATATTATAGAAAAAGATGGGGATTATAATTTTAAACTTTTGAGTAATACAAATGATGAAGTTATAATAAGTTTCAGTGTTA
>JAQUUM010000098.1 GCA_028693885.1 Bacilli bacterium | reverse complement strand
TTCCTTATACTCCTGAAGCTTCTTGTATTGTTGTATACTTAACATTTATTTCACCTCCTATTATTTGTTAGTACACATCAAAATCATTTATTCTCACATCTACACCACCTCCTTTAAGTAGTTCATTTTGAGCCAACAAAACCATGGCATTCTTGGAATAGGGTGGACTTATTAGCCCTATTATAAAAGGCTGAAATTTTTGGCGGCTGCAATATCTATATATAAGTCCTTTCAGCCAGTTATATAAAAACATTAAATTTAGGACTATAATAACAGAAAAGCGGCAGTTAATTTGAACCACCGCATTTTTTCCACTTAAAAATATCTTTAAATTTATAGATTGAATAATCGAATAATCTATCTATAATTTTTTGCATGAGTATTATGGAATTTTCGATACTACCAGCATTTAATCTTTCATTATCTTATAATATAAAATTTTGTCATAATGAATATTGATTTTATATTTAAATACGAGACTAGCATACATATATTTTTTCGATAATAAATTATAGATTTCATCTCTTGTTAACAATATTCCACTCTCACTGTTTGAATATTCCAAGTATCTATAAAAACCATTAACCAATCTATAATCTCTATCAATTATTTTGTTCACCTCATCAGGTGTTAAGTACCTAACAACACTGTCATTATCCAAGTATTCAAAATTCACTGTTATGGCTCCATTCTTAAAAAATAAGTCGCGAGGTAACCATAAGTTATTAGCATTTGGTACAGCATTTATGGCTTTTAAAAGTTCTTTTTTCTTTTCATCAGAATTAAAATTAGGAATATATGCCAATTTATAATCAGGATTAAAACTAATAATAGATTCTAAATCAGAAATCGTATAGTTTTTAATAATTATTTTGTTTTTATTGATATTTTCATCCTTATTAAATTTATCGTATATTAAACGCGAAAGCATTCTAGAGAATTCAGAAACATACATTTTGACTAATTCTTTAGTATGAACAGTATCAATTGACAACGAAAAATAAACAGGATCAACCTCAGTAAGATCAATTTCTTTATCTAGTAGCGGATGATTTTCAATTGCATCAATTAACCCTTGCGAAAGTATTTGCTTATATTCTATTAAATCTTGATCTGTTTTTTGATTGGCGTTTATTTCTCTTATTATTCTATCGTAAATTCTTATTTTTAAAAATTCAGATAATTTTTTTAAAAGTATAATATTATCTGTATGTTTACACATGATATCATTTTGATTATAATATTTGAAAATCTCTAAGTCAGCATCTTCATTTACTTTTCCATCTTTAAACCATTTTTCTTGCAATATTTTTGCTAATCTATCTAAATCATCTTCGCTTAGATTAGGAATCGTAATGGTTTCATTGCTATCCAGTGAATGAATCCAAATATTCTCGTTGGTTAATATATACCCTATCCACCAATTCATTAATAAATCACGTGTAAACGATTGACTAATTGTACTTGTATATACTCCATTTCCTGGTCTATTGTACCGAAACAGTTGGTGTTGATTAGTATCATATATTTTCAGTAAATCAACTAACAGTTTACTTGCTTTTTCAAGTGATAGGTAATTTAGTTGGTTTCTAAAAACACATTCCCAAGAATTACCATAAATACTAGTTTGATTTGATTGTTTTTTAATTAATTCATTTATTTTATTTCTGAAATCATTAGAAACGCTAGGTTCTAAATTAGCAATGTAATACAAATAAATCGATGCAAAAACCATATACTCAATATTAATGCCAACAGAGGATAAAAATATATTATCTCTAATTATTTCTAAAAACCAAATTTCATCAGATGATAAGGTTGATATCATCATAGAATTTATTATTTTGTAGTTAACTTTCACTTTTTCATCATCAATATTGTTAAAGCTTGTTTTAATAAAAATCATTTGACTTAAGTCTCTGAACATTTGCTCATATTTTTTGTTCATTTCTAAAGTTACAAGAACTTCTTTAATTGAAAACATAAGTCTCGTTATTTGATGAGTAAACTCTCTTCCCTCATATATATCTATCATGTTAATATCATCATTAAAATTAAGTAAAGTTTGAATATTCTCAAACGTTTTATCAATAACATCAATAATCTTTAAATTTTTATACTCAAGAATAATCTGATTATTGTTTGATGAAAAATTTTCTCTCACACGCCATAAAAAATGATTATGCAAATCTAATAGCATATCTAGATATTGTCTATTTAGTTCTTTACTATTGCTGACTTTCAATAGGTTATAAGTTTTACTAATTCCCTTTGTAAAAAGGAGATTATGTAAGACTGAATTTAAATTTTCACCTCTATCACCTGACCATACATTATGTTTTATTATCTTTTCGATTCTCTTATCATTGTGCATTAATAAAGGTATCTCTTGCCAAAGAAATAAAAAGCAATAAATCACTGAAACGATAGCCACTGCAAAAATCATTAGTGATAAATCAAATACATCTCCTAAAAAATACACTACAAACAAAATCATGGCAATTACAAGCATTTTTAAAAAACTATATTTACTAGCTCCTTTTAATTTCCTAAACTCTGTTTTTTCAATTCCATAAATTAAATCTTTTGGTAAAGATAGAGCTATTGACAAAACAGTTAAAACAAATGGGAATAAAACAATAATAAAATTAATTGATCCTTCCTCAAAAGATATTGATTTTGTTGTGAGTTCGTTAATTTTATCTCTACAGCCTAAGTTTATTAACATTGCCACAACAATTATTATCGAAGTTAAAATTTCACATGCATTATTCTTTAATATGTAAAATACACATTTAATTCCATTTTTTATTTTCTTTATTTTATTTGTTTTTCTAAGATGCTTAATTATATAACAAGTTCCAAATATTATTACAGTAATTCCACCAATGACGTAAATCCACCAATCAAGACTCAATATCCACGCGAAAAATTGAAATATCTTAACAAATATATATGTAAGTGTCATAAATACTACAATTCTTAGTGCCCAGTGCACGTCACTCATCATTCTTCTATTATACTTCCCGATTGCATCAAAAAGAAATCCTACTAATCCAAATGCAATAGAAAAACTAACTAATCCAATAAAAGCAAAAAGGATAGTATCAATAATAGTATTACCGCTTATTGAAACATATTTTTCAACTAATTCAAGAATCAACTTCATAAGTCACCTACTTCAAATATATTATCTAAATATACACGTTATAAAAGCAAGAATAAATTAAAACATAATATAAATATTGTCTTATCCAATTCCAAAGAATCTCTCGAAAAATTCAAGTAATCTAGCTAATACTGTTTTACGCTTTTCATCACGATTCCCACTTCCAAATCTAGAAATTGGTGGCAGTATCTTATCGACATCAGTTCCAGTAGTTTTGATACTTCCTGTTTCAAAAGCAGTAGAGATAAATTTACGAGTCTCAGCTTCCTTAAGATCTTCGATTTCGATAATGATTTTTATTGCTTTTTCTTTTTCTTCTGCAACATAACTACGCCATTCATCAAGTACATCATCTACTTCATTTATACCCTTAATAAAGTTTTCAATTAATGCTTTTTTACTTCTCATTTCAGGTGATGAATCGATTGCTTTTTGAATGTTAATTAGTATTTCTTTATCTTCCAAATGCGAATCATGATATTTTTGAACAAGCATTAATATATAGTCAATATTAATTTCAACTTGTTTTAGAAGTTCAATTTCAAAAACAACATCATCGGAAACATCAACAGCTTCACCGTCTTTACTTCTGTTCTTCCATTCATCTTTTAAATCTAAGTATCTACCACAATAATCTTGGAAATCTCTTTCACTTATAAGCTCATTTCCACTGAATTCATCAAATGAAGACAATAAGTTTCTCATACGGAGTATTGCACCAAATAATGCAATAAACTCTTTTTGATTTTTTTCTCCAACAAATGAAGGTTGTTCAAGTAAAAATGATTTTTTGAGTTCATTAATCATGTCAACATAACCTTGATGATATATCCCTTTTTCATCATAATAACCTTCGTAATAATCTTTGAAGCCTTTAAGTAAAACGACACCACCAGCATTTTTATCACCAAATAGTGATATTGCTTCATCTGTTTTCTTTTGAAGATTTCTAAAGCATACAATATTACCAAATGTCTTAATTGAATTTAGAATACGATTAGTTCTTGAGTATGCTTGGATAAGTCCATGCATTTTAAGATTTTTATCAACCCATAAAGTATTTAAGGTTGTTGCATCAAATCCAGTTAAGAACATGTTTACTACTATGAGTAAATCAAGCTCCTTATTTTTCATCCTTAATGATACATCTTTATAATAGTTTTGGAACTTATCACTCGATGTATCATAGTTAGTAGAAAACATCGCATTATAATCCTTAATAGCACCTTCAAGGAAATCTCTACTTGATTGATCAAGTGATGTAGTATCATCAGGTACTTCTTCATCTAGAATACCATCAGCTTCTTCTTCATTTGCTCCATATGAGTAAATAAGTCCAACCTTAAGTGTTTTTGCTGGATTTTCAGCCATTTGTCTTTTAAACTCATTGTAATAAAGTTTTGCAACTTCAATTGAACTTACTGCAAAAATTGAGTTAAATCCATTTACATAATTAGATTGCTTATCTTCTTTAACTAAGTTTCTATCTCTTGCTAAAACTACTTCATTTACATTAAGGATAACGCTATGTTTAAAGGATTTAATGTTTCGATATGTCTTTTGGTCAAAATGATCAAGAATGTACTCAGTAACTAGTCTAATTCTTTCTGGGTTTGAATAGACTCTTTCTCTATCAATATCCCAAACTTCCTCATCTTCTATTTGATTAGGAATGTCAATTGTCTTAATATAATCAACCCTAAAAGGTAATACGTTTTTATCATTAATTGCATCTACAATTGTATAAGCATGAAGTTGGCTACCAAATGCTTGTTCAGTAGTTCTTAATTTAGCATTTTTTTGAACCGTTGAATTAACTGCGAATATTGGTGTTCCAGTAAAACCAAATAGGTGATATTTTTTAAAGTTCTTTGTAATTGCTGCATGCATATCACCAAATTGGCTTCGATGACATTCATCAAAGATAATTACTACATGTCTATTAAATACTTCATGACCTTTATTCTTTTCAATAAAGATAGAGAGTTTTTGAATTGTTGTAATGATTATCTTTACATTACTATCTTCTAGTTGTTTCTTTAAAATTGAAGTTGATCTATTTGAATTAGCTGCACCTTTTTCAAAACGGTCATATTCTCTCATTGTTTGATAGTCTAAGTCTTTTCTATCAACAACAAATAAAACTTTATCAATGTAAGGAATCTTAGTTGCAAGT
>JAQUUM010000097.1 GCA_028693885.1 Bacilli bacterium | reverse complement strand
TTAAGTATTTTACAATTATTATTGAATTTGATTGGGAAACATTTTTAAAAACAGAAGATTTAAAAGTAAATGGTCTTGCATATAATTTTAATTATTTAGATAGTGGGGATTTAGAGATACAAACAGTTGAAGTAAAAAATGGAAACAATATTATTAGAAAAATGATAGTTTCATCTGAAATTAGACTTCAAAAAATTGAATTATTAGAATTAACTGAAAATCAAGTTGTTGTTGAAAAATTAAATAAAGCTTTTTTAATAGATATCGAAACAAACGCAATGACTAGTGTTGGTGAAATTCATGGTGGAATTTTTGTTCCAGATAATTTTCATTTAGAAAATAATATTTGTAGAAAACTAGTAAGCAGTTCTATAATTGAAATATTCGAATTAGATTATCATTATTTAGTTAGGAAAAAAGATTTGATTTTGAATAATGAGGTTAGTTTCTCGGTTGCTAAGGCTAATGTTTTAGAAATTGAAAATACAGTAGGTAGTAATTTTAGGGGTGGGATTGTTTTTAGTGAAACAGACAATTCGTTTAAAATAATTTCTTTTAAAGAAAATAATGAAAGAGTAATTGATTTAGAGGTTGTAAATGGAAATATTTCTTTTACAAAAAATTATATTTTAGTAGTCAGTGAAGTATTTATGGTATATAATTATTTAGGTGAGTTACTTAAAACTATAGAATAGGAGACATTTAAATGTTATTAGCGGTTGATATTGGAAATACTACCATTACATTTGGTGTATTTGAAGAAGATAAATTAATATGTACGTTTAAACTTTTAACGCATAAAGCGTTAAATACTGATAACTATATGTATTTGCTTGAAAGCAATTTACATGAATTTATTGGTAAAATTGACTTGATGGTTGTTTGTAGTGTGGTCCCTGCCTTAGATGATATATTTAAAGCTATTGCAATTAAAATAAATGCTAGACATAAAGAAATCACTATTGAAGATAAAGGTGATTTAAAGATTATGCTAGATGATGAAAAAGAATTAGGTAGTGATATTTTAGTAGGGGTCTTAATGGCTGTAAAAAAATATAAAGCTCCATTAATGGTAATTGATTTAGGCACTGCGATTACTATTGCTTCAGTTAATGTAAAAAAAGAAATGTTGGGTGGAGTTATCATGCCAGGAATGGCAACTTCCTATCAAGCACTTTTTAATAAAGCTGCGAAATTAAATGATGTAGAAATAGAAACTCCTAAAAATGTAATAGGAAAAAATACTAAAGAAAGTCTTCAAAGTGGAATGACTTATGGGATTGCCTCTTTACTTGATGGAATGATTAAAAAGATAAAGAAAGAGATGGGCGAGGCTAAAGTGATTATCACTGGTGGGAATGCTTTAGATATTATTGGACTGTTAGAAGAAAAAGTTATATATGATGAAAATTTATTGTTAGAAGGGTTATTAATGTTATCTAAATAATTGTGAGGAGGTGTAAGATATGAAAGAAGTCGAAAATGCAAATTTAGAATTAATTGAATTAATGAAAAGTGCTTCTCCTAACATATTTGAATACCATCCTTATGATATTGCTTTAATCTATCAAGCTTTTGATGAAGCAGAACGTTTAGAATTCAATAGTCACTTTTCACCTATTGAACTAGCGAGAATTTTTGAACATTTGGAAAGCGAAATAGCTTTAGAATATTTAAACACGATTCCTTTAAAAATCGGGGCTAAGATATTAGAAGCTATGGATATCGAAGAAGCAGTTGATATTTTAAAACTTCTAGACGAAGAAGAAGTTATGAGTTATGTTTCTTTTATAAAAAAAGAAGAAGCTAAAGAAATAAAATCTTTACTTAAGTATGATGAGGAAGTAGCTGGTTCTATTATGAGTACTAGTTATATTGAAATTCCTCTTGATTCGTTAGTAAAAGATGCTATGAGAATAATGATTAAAGAAGCCAGAGATACTTCTTATATCAATACGCTTTATGTGGTTGATAAAAAGGGAGTTTTGATGGGAATAATTGGTTTAAAACAATTAATCATCGCTGGAAAAGAAGATAAGATTAGTGAGATTATGACAGATAAAATAATCTCAGCTAATGTTATGAGACATAAAGAAGAAGTAGCTGATTTAATGCAGGATTATGATATTGATGCAATTCCTATTGTTGATAATAAAAACAATATGTTGGGAATTATCACCTTCGATGATGTAATGGATGTAATTACTGAAGAATCAGAAGAAGATTATGCAAGACTAGCCGGTTTATCAAGTGGAGATATTGAAGCTAGTAGAGAAAGTGTTTTTTTGTCAGTCAAAAAAAGAGTTCCTTGGTTAATGATATTATTAGTTCTTAATTTATTTACATCTTTAATTATAAGTGGATTTGAAGAAACTATCGCAACTGTTGCATTGTTAGCCATGTTTATGCCCTTAGTATTAGGTATGGCAGGAAATACTGGGACTCAAAGTTTAGCGGTTACTATAAGGTCATTGACTGAAGATGCTCTTAAGTCAAAAAAAGAAATTTCTAAACATATTTTTAGGGAAACATTAATTGGTTTTTTTAATGGAATAGTAGTTGGGATAATGGTTTTTTTAATGGCGAATTTAGTTGTTGGGCTTACAACTGGGGCTTTTTTTACAAGTGATAATATTAAAACCGGAACTGTGATCGGGGCGAGCATTATGCTTACATTAGCGGTTTCAACTACGGCAGGGGCTTTAGTTCCTTTAATCTTTAATATGCTTAAGATTGATCCTGCTTTAGCAAGTGGGCCACTTATTACTACAATAAATGATATCGTTGCTTTGACTATTTATTTTGGGCTTGCGACGCTGTTGCTTTTATAAGACTTATTCATTTTGAATAAGCCTTTTATTTTTCTTAAACCAAGGTTAAAAAAACTCAGAAAATGGTTAGGGATAGGGAAAAACGATAGACATTTAAAGGTGTAAATGCTAAAATAAGTTGAAAAGGTTTACAATAATATTGTAAACATAATTTCTTAGGGGAAGGAGATTGCATAAACGGGATATTTATGCATCTAAACGGGGTATGAAAAAAATAATTTTGTTGTTTATTTTACTAGTAGTGGGGCTGGCTGGTTGTACACAAACAGATGGTGTTACTTTAGAATTTCAAAGTGATGACTTTTCTTTCGAGGTAGGTGACACTTTTCAATTAACACCAACAATCACTGGAGTGGATTCTTTTATTATATTATATAATTCACTAGACCAAACAATTATATCAGTGAGTGAAGATGGGTTACTTACTGCTTTAAAAGTAGGTACAACTAAAGTTGTGGCTCGTTTACAGGGAGTTGAAAATGTAAGAGTTGATATTAATGTGACTGTTACAGAAGCGACAACTTTACCACCAGTAAATACTAACGAAACACTTAATTTAGTTATTGCTAATGGCGATAATAATATGATTCAAGATGAAACAATACAGTTAAGATTATTATTAGGTGAAAATAATTACACTGGTCAAATTACTTGGTTAACTAATAATCCAGGTGTAGCAACTGTAAGTAATGGAATTGTTACAGCTAAAGCGGCTGGTTCTGCAACAATTACTGCAGTAGCTAATAATCAATTCAAATCAATTCAACTTAATGTTGAGGCAAAAGATGAAATAGTAGTGCCTCTTATTACATCTATAGTAATTAATGGAAGTAGCTTTGTAAATACTAGTGATCAGACGTTGTTAAGCGTAACAGATAATACAGGTGGAACTCCTAGGATTATTTGGGTAGCAGACACACCTAATATAGCAACTATCAATGAAATGGGAATTGTAACTGGCGTTTCAGTTGGTGTGGCTCAATTTACTGCAATATATCAAGATAATCAAGCTATTACAACTAACTATATGATGGTTGTAAGAGAATCTGATACAGGTGGAAGCAATATTAGTGCAATTGAAGTAGCAGGACCTAATGAAGTATTAGCCGGAAGTAGAATAAAACTAGATGTAACTTATACTCCTTCAACAGAAGTAGCTAATTTTACTTATACATCAAGTAACGAAGCAGTAGCAACAGTTGATCAAACTGGATGGGTAACTGGAGTTAATGGTGGAACAGTTCAAATCATTGTAACACTAAATGAAGATACTACTAAAAGTGCAACTTTTACAGTGTCAGTAATTCCACTACCTCAAGGACTTACAATAACAGGAGCAACAAGTGTTTCTTATGGACAAAATATAGTTTTACAAGCTGCAGCTTATCCAGTAGGAGCAAGCAGTGCAGTAACATGGAGTAGTAGTAATAGTTCAATAGCAACAGTAGATGCAAGTGGTAGAGTAACAGGAATTGCAACTGGAAGTGCAACAATTACTGCAACTTCATTAATATCAAGTACAATTACTGCAACACATCAAGTAACAGTTGTTGATGCGATTAATATAACACTTAATCCAACAACCTTATCTGTTGCATCAGGGGCTAGTCAAACAATTACAGCAACTGTAGTTGCTGCATCTTTAACTGATAAGTCAGTTGTATGGACAAGTAGTAATACAGGTGTTGCTACAGTTGATCAAACTGGTAAAGTAACAGGAATTGCAACTGGAAGTGCAACAATTATTGCTAAACTTAATGCTGATAATAGCGTTCAAGCTCAGGCGAGTGTAACAGTAACTCAAGCAGCATTACCATCAATTTCGATTTCAAATTCAAGTGCATCAATAGTAGCTGGAACTACAAAGACATTAACAGCAACAGTAAGCAATGCAAGTAACACAAGTGTTACTTGGTCAAGTAGTAATACTGCAATCGCAACTGTAAATAGTAGTGGTGTTGTAACAGGTGTTGCAGCTGGAAGTGCAACAATTACAGCAACATCAAATGCTAATACAACAGTAAAAGCAACATGCGCAATGACAGTAACAGCGCCAGCATCAGGTACTTTAACAGTAACACAAAGCCCAACTGGTACAATTGCAGTGGGTGGAACTGGATATCAAGTTTATGTAACAGATTCAGCTGGAGCAAGCGTGTCTAGACTTGAATGTACATTTACATCAAGTGCAAGTAATATAGCTACAGTTTCAGCTTATGGAACAATATCAGCTTTAGCAAGTGGAACTGCTAAAATTACTGTAGTTCATCCTACAAAAGGGACAGGAACAATTACATTAACAATCGGAACAGGCACAACGCCTCCTCCACCAACTGGATCATTAACTATTACTCAAAGCCCTACAGGTACAATTCCTGTGGGTGGATCTGGATATCAATTATATGTTACAGATTCAGCTGGAACACCAGTTTCAAGAACTGAATGTACATTTACATCAAGTGCAAGCAGTGTAGCAACAGTTTCAACTTACGGAACAATATCAGCTTTAGCAAGTG
>JAQUUM010000096.1 GCA_028693885.1 Bacilli bacterium | reverse complement strand
TTTGAAACATTAACAGACGATATAATAAATAAAAAGATTTCTAGAATTCTTAAGAAATTAAATGAAGAATATAGTGCTACATTAAGAAGTTAAAAAGAAGGCTGTACTTTTATGAGTATAGCCTTTTATCTTATGAATCTATCGGCAAGAATTTCAATACTTATATATAGTTTCTTAAATCTTGCCGATAGATTATGTTTATTTTTATATGTAAAAATAAAACTTTAATTCTTGGGTTTTGATTTAAGTATATTAACAGTTTTAATTATTTTAAAGATTGAATATACAACAAATAAAACAATATATAAAATTCTATTTATAGGTTGTGAAAACTGAATAACAAGATGAATGAATAATAATAAGTAAGCAAGATAAGCAAATCGTTGAAGATTTTTCCAATGCCTATTATTCATTTTCTTTCTGATAATAATAAAAGAAGTAATGAATAATGGAATCATAATAACATAAGTAATAATACCAAAATATGTTGGAGCGATAGTATTATTGAAAATTTTTATAAGATTAAAGATTGCATGTGGGCTTATTGAAATAAAACCAATTATCGATAATTCAGTTCTTACAGAATAAATTCTTTTTTTATAGTTCCAATTAGGTAAAGCGCCAGCTAGCATTACAAGATAAAAAAGAGCTAATCCGAAAAACCCTTTAGACCAGGGGAAAGA
Organism: Bacilli bacterium; assembly: GCA_028693885.1. GTDB lineage: Bacteria > Bacillota_I > Bacilli_A > ML615J-28 > CAG-698 > JAQUUM01. The sequence continues at coordinate 4,678 of JAQUUM010000096.1, read as the reverse complement.
AAGAGTAGAGAATACAGTTCCCGGAAAAGCTAAACTAAAAATAAAAGTTAATAGTGCTAACACGGTAGAAATAGAATAAATTAAAATTGCGTGTTTTTTTATAAATTTGGAATTAAAATAAATTAAAATACTAAATAGTAAAATTGCGATTAAAGTGATCATATAAATTCCTTTCAAATATATAAGAGATTACATATTATAAATAAAACTTGTCAATGGATATGCACATTAATTAGAGTTTTTTTAAAGAATCTATAACTTCATCAACTAAATACTTAGGAGTACTTGCTCCGCTTGTAATACCAACTGAAGTAATATTTAAAAAATCAATTGAATTTAAATCTTTATAACTATCAATTAATTCGCATTTTGCATTTGTATGTTTAAGACATACATTTTTTAATTCTTTGGAATTATTGCTTGATTTATCACCAACTACGATAATTAAATCATAAAGTTTTCCAGCCTCTATTACTGCGTTTTGGCGTAATTTAGTAGCTGAACAGACTTCTTCTGAATAAAGGATGTTTGGGAATTTTTGTTTTAGTTTATTATAGACTATTTCAACTTCATGAGTTGAAATAGTAGTTTGATTTGTAAAAAAGATTTTTTGATAATTTAGATTTAAATTATCTAAATCATCTTGTAAAGTGATTAAAGTAATATTATTATTGTTAGAAATTACTCCTTCGGTTTCTGGGTGATTTTTAACACCTAGATAAAGTATATGATAACCATCTTGCAGTTTTTCTTTAATCAACTTTGCAGTTTTAAAAACATTAGGACAAGTTGTATCAATATATTTTAGTTTTTTTGCTTCTAATATTTGATAGATTTTATCACTTACGCCATGTGCAGTTAAAATGACAGTTCCATCAATAATAGTATTAAGTAGCTTTTCTCTTGAGTCTCCATTTAATACAATGACACCTTTTTCTTTAAAGTCATTTATAACGTATTTGTTGTGAACTAAATCACCAAGCATATAGATAGGTTTTTGTATTAAAGGATCTTTTAAAGCTTTATTAAGCAAATTGATGGCGCTTACTACTCCAAAACAAAAGCCTTGAGGTTTTATTTCAAAAATTTCCATAATATGTCTCCTTTTAAAAGATTTTAACATTACTTTAAATTAAAGTAAATAAATAAAATTAATAGTTTATTTTTTAAAATTGTTTTGGTATAATGCTCTTTATAGAAGAGGTGTTATTAAAATGAAAGTAATTGAAAATAAAAATTTAAGGGCTATTATTGCTATAAAGGGAGCCGAATTAAAATCTTTAGTATATAAAGGAAAAGAATATATTTGGGGTGGAAAAGAAAATATTTGGAATCGTAGTGCGCCAATTCTTTTTCCGATTGTTGGAAGTTTAAAAGATAAAACTACATATATTGATTCAAAAGCTTATTCAATGACTCAACATGGGTTTTTAAGAGATCAAAAATTTTCTTTATTAAAATATAAGAAAAATGAAATAAGGTTAGTTAATATTTATGATGAGGCTACTTTAAAGATGTATCCTTTTAAATATAAAGCAGTAGTAACTTATAAATTAAGTAGTAAAAGAATTAGAACTCAAATTGAGATTTTTAATTTAGATACTAAAGTGTTACCTTTTAATATAGGAGGGCACCCGGGTATTACTTGTCCGATGTATGAAAAAGAAACTTTTGAAGATTATAGTATTATCTTTCAAAACAAAGAAACATTTAATGCTCCAAGTGTTACTGAAAAAGCTTTGCTTGATTTTGATAAAGCGTATTGCACTTATACTGATTTAAAAACTTTACCACTTAAATATTCGTATTTTGATATTGATGCAGTTATCATTCCTGAAGTTGCATCTCAAAAATTAAAGTTAGTTAATAAATTAAACAAAGGAATTGAATTTAGTTTTCCTAAATTTACTTCTCTGGCTCTTTGGACAGCACCTAAAAAACATGCAAATTATATTTGTTTAGAACCTTGGATTGGTTATGCAGATAAAGCGAATACTAATCAACAGTTTATAGAAAAAGATAATATTATTAAATTAAAGCAAGAACAAAGCTTTAAAATATATTATGATATTAAAATACTAGATTAAAAATAAAAAGTAGACAATTGAAGACAAATATAGTATAATATCTATATATTAAATGTTAAGGGGTAAAATATGGTTTCAAGTAATGAGTTTAAAACAGGACTTACAATTGAATATGAAGGTAATATCTATCAAATTATAGAATTCCAACATGTAAAGCCTGGTAAAGGTCAAGCCTTTGTTCGTACGAAAATGCGTAATTTAAGAAGTGGAGCAACAATTGATTATTCTTTCAATGCTGGTGAAAAAATAAAAAAAGCTAACATTGAAAAAAAGAAGATGCAATACTTATATAATACTGGTGATGCATATTCATTTATGGATATGGAATCATATGAACAATTAGACTTACCAATTGAAAGACTAGAGTTTGAAAAGAACTTTTTATTAGAAGGTATGGAAGTTACAATTATTTCTTTCCAAGAAGAGATCTTAGGAATAAATTTGCCTGAAAAAGTCACTCTAAAAGTTGTTGACTGTGCGCCTGGAGTCAAAGGAAATACAGCAGCTAATGCAACAAAAGAAGCAATCGTAGAAACGGGTTATAGAGTGTTAGTTCCTCTATTTATCGAAAACGACGATTTAATAGTCATAAGTACTCTTGATGGGAAATATAATTCAAGAGCTTAAAAGATAAAAATAGGGATTAAATCCCTATTTTATTTTTATTAAAAAAATTAACGAGTTAAGGAGGTGATTGGTTGTGTTTAAATATAAAAGTAGAAATCAAAAAGAAAAACAAGAAATGATGAATCGTTTAAAACTTGTTGAAAAAAATGAATATCAATATGTTATCACAACTGATGCTTCTTTAGTTGAAAAAGATAAAATAAATATTGTGTTTTCAAATAAGGATTTACCAATTATTGAAGATTTAGTATATAAAATCAAGATGGGTGAAAATTATTATATTAATTTAGTTAATGAAAGTGGAATTAAGAAAACTAGCGTTAGAGATATCGAATATTTTGAATCATTAGAAAATGAAGTATTTGCATATGTTGGGAAAGAAAAATTCACAGTAATGGATAAATTATATGTAATTGAAAAAGAATTAATGGATAAACATTTTATTAGAACTTCTAAATCGTTTATCGTTAACATATTAAAAATTTCAAGAATCAGACCTATGCTTAATTATAAGTTAGAACTAGTTATGATGAATGGCGATAGGATAGACGTTAATAGAACTTACATGCAAAATTTTAAGAAAGCGTTGAAAATATAGGTGAGGCATTATGTTTGAATATGCATTAATAATCTTTTTAATACTATATATTATCAGTATTTCATTTATATTGTTTTTAAATTATTCAAAAAATATTAATCAAAAACTACAAGCAAAACAAAGGTATTTAAATATTCAAAATAATACTAAGATAACTCCAGTGAGTGCTTATATAACTTATTTTTTATTTTTAATGCTTTTAGCAATGACCATAGCTATCTCTATTACTCCTGAAGATTTAAAATTTAAAAAAATTGATAAATTAAGCGATTTAAGTCAAATTATTGAAACAAATGTTAATTTAGATGAAAATACTTTAGATGTTAATATTAGAGATTCGTTTTGTAGTATTAATGAAGTTGAAAGTCTAAATATTGAAGTAGAAGACATGATATATTATGTAGAAGAAAATAGGATTCATAAAGTAGAACTTACTAATAGTAAAGAAGCAATTGTTTTAGTAACAAATACTGATTTTCAAATTGTATATTTTTGTTTTACTCATAATACTTTTTTGATTGTTTCAGAAAAAAGTAAGACCGAATCTAAGGTAAGTTTATATGATCAAGAATTTAATTTGACTATAGAATTTGATTTTTCATATGAAATAAAAAAAGCTTATATTAGAGGTAATGAACTAATTGTAATTGGACAAAAAGATATTAGGCAAGGTGCTTGTTTTGAAATTACTATTTTAGATAGTCAAGATAGAAATTATGCAGTTGAGTTAGATGAAATCTACTATTCAAATAATACTTTACTACAATATAATTTAGTAATATTCAAAGTTGATTTGATTGATTATTCGTATCGAGCAAGAACGATTTTGGTTTATGATTATATATTTGAATTAGTGGAAGATAGGTCGTTTTTTTATGTAATAAATGCTAGTAGTAAAAATAATATTATTAAGTATTTTACAATTATTATTGAATTTGATTGGGAAACATTTTTAAAAACAGAAGATTTAAAAGTAAATGGTCTTGCATATAATTTTAATTATTTAGATAGTGGGGATTTAGAGATACAAACAGTCGAAGTAAAAAATGGAAACAATATTATTAGAAAAATGATAGTTTCAGCTGAAATTAGACTTCAAAAAATTGAATTATTAGAATTAACTGAAAATCAAATTGTTGTTGAAAAATTAAATAAAGCTTTTTTAATAGATATCGAAACAAATGAAATGACTAGTGTTGGTGAAATTCATGGTGGAATTTTTGTTCCAGATAATTTTTATTTAGAAAATAACATTTGTAGAAAACTAGTAAGCAGTTCTATAATCGAAATATTCGAATTAGATTATCATTATTTAGTTAGGAAAAAAGATTTGATTTTGAATAATGAGGTTAGTTTTTCGGTTGCT
>JAQUUM010000095.1 GCA_028693885.1 Bacilli bacterium | reverse complement strand
TTAAATTCTCCTGCACAACTATCAATCATATGATAAACTGGGAAAATATTATTATTTTTTCTTAGAATAAAAAATTCAATCTCATCCATCCCCATAATTCCAGCAAGATAAGCATCTGAAAATCCTAAGCGTTTTGCTTTTTTAATATTTTCAATACTCGGATTTGCTTGAAATACTTTTTCAAAATCAACTATAACCTTAATTCTATTTAAAAAGTATGCATCAATTTTTGTAATTGCATAAATTTTTTTAACTGCAACATCTCTTCTTAATAATTCAGCAATAGCGAAAATACCTTCATCACAAGACTTAGCTATTTTAACAAGCAAATCATCAGTCGACATATCAGCCATTTTCTTAAGATAAATATGATTAACATTAATCTCAAGTGATCTAATGCCCTTTAGAAAAGCTTCCTCAAACGTTCTACCAATACTCATTACTTCTCCAGTAGCTTTCATTTGAGTAGACAAATTTCTATTAGCTTTTACAAATTTATCAAAAGGAAATCTCGGCAATTTTACTACTACATAGTCAAGTGAAGGTTCAAAACTTGCTTTAGTACTTGAAATATCGATCTCTTCTAAGTTTAATCCGATAGCAATTTTTGAACTTACTCTAGCAATTGGATATCCACTAGCTTTACTTGCAAGAGCAGATGAACGAGAAACTCTTGGATTAACCTCAATAACATAATAATCAAAACTATTAGGGTCAAGAGCAAACTGAATATTGCATCCTCCTCTAATATCTAGAGCTTGAATTATTCTTAAACTTGCTTCTCTCAACATATTATATTCTTTGCTTGCTAAACTTTGACTCGGACATACAACCATTGAGTCCCCTGTATGTACACCAACAGGATCGATGTTTTCCATACAACAAATTGCTATTGTTGTACCATTATAATCTCTCATACATTCGAATTCAATTTCTTTAAATCCTTTGATAGACTTTTCTATAAGTACTGTATTATTAGAAGAAAGTGATAAAGCAGTTTCTACTAAATGCAATAGTTGAGCATCATTGTCAGCAAAACCTCCACCAGTCCCTCCTAAAGTATAAGCCGGTCTCACAATAATTGGGTATCCAATTTGATTTGCATATTGAATTGCTTCTTTTTTATTAGTCGCAATAAAACTTTCTAATACAGGCTCTGAAATTCTTTCGCACAATTTTTTAAATAAGTCTCTATCTTCACCATTTTCAATTGATTCGATTGAAGTACCAATTACTTCAACTCTACACTCAGCCAAAATTCCTTTTTGGTGTAATTGAACAGCTAAATTCAATCCTGTTTGTCCACCTAATGTAGGGAGTAAGGCATCTGGTCTTTCCATTCTAATAATTCTAGATACAAATTCTAAGTTTAATGGTTCCATATAAACTTTGTCAGCTATGATTGTATCAGTCATAATTGTTGCTGGATTTGAATTGATTAAAACTACTTTATATCCTTCTTCTTTCAATGCAAGGCAAGCTTGTGTTCCTGCATAGTCAAATTCAGCAGCCTGACCAATTACAATCGGTCCTGAGCCAATAACTAGAATTTTCTTTATATCTGTTCTCTTCGGCATATTTTAAACCCCCTGTTGTTGCTTCTTGATATTTTCTATAAAAATACCATAAAAATCATCTGAATCCTCAGGATAATATTGAATCGCATAAACTAATTTTTTATTATTTTTTATTCCTTGAATTGTAGTATCTAAAACATTCTTAAAAACCACTTCTAAATCAGTTTTAGCAAGTGATTCTTCAATTACTTCATAAGCACTATTTTGAGTAGTGATTTTTATTTTTCCAGTCGCTATTTCTCTTACAGGAACGTTACACCCAAAATGCCCTAATTTCATTTTTCTTGTCTTAGCGTTATTAGCTAGTGCAATAAATTGCATTCCTAATGAAACTCCATTTAAAGGAAACTTACCTTGAATTTTCTTAACCAAGTCTATCAACTCTATATTATCCTCGGGATTTCCTGGACCATTTGATAAAATAACACCATCAGGATTTAAGGCCATTAACTCTTCAGCTCTAATTGAAGCTGGAACTATAGTAACATTGCATCTATTGTTATTAAGCGCACTAACAAGAAACGAAGTTGTTCCTAAATCAATTAATGCAACATCATATTTTGGATTTTCAGTTTTTGAAACCCATTTTTTCTTAACACTAACCTTACTAGTTGGTTTGAAAGTTTCTTTATATTCCTTAATCTTAGTCATACAGTACTCGTTTGAATTACTTGTATTAGTAACAATACCAAGCATTGTACCTTGATCTCTTAAAATTGTTGTTAAGTATCTTGTATCTACATCTGACAATATTGAAACTCCATTTTCCTCAGACAATTCAGCCAAAGTCTTTATTGATCTAAAGTTAGATGGTTGATCATTGTAATCTCTAACAACAAATGCAATAGGTTTTATTTTTTTAGTTTCATCATAATCACAATTTATTCCATAACTACCAATTAGTGGGTATGTCATTACTACTATCTTCTCATAATAAACAGAATCAGAGGCAACTTCTTGATACCCTACCATTGAAGTATTAATCAAAACTTCTCCAACTGCTTCTACATCCGCTCCATAGCCAATCCCCTCAAAAACAACACCATTTTCTAATACTAATTTTTTACTGTAACTCATATATTATTTCTCCTTTTGAAATCGTCATTATGATTTGTCCAAAACATTTATATCCATTAAACGGAGTATTCTTGCCTTTGCTAACAAATTTATTTTTATCTATTATAAACTCTTTATCTAAATCAATAATAACTAGGTTAGCCATATTCCCAATTATTATTTCGTTATTTTCTATTTCAAATGCTTTGCTTATGTTTATACTCATCATATCTAACAGTTTTTCTAAACTTACCTTGTTTTGTTTAACCAAGTAAGTATACAACAAACTGAAGGAAATTTCAATACCAACCATACCAAAAGAAGAGTTCAACAACCCCTTACTTTTTTCCTCTTCACTATGAGGTGCATGGTCAGTTGCAATCATATCAATCAAGCCATTTTTTATAGCTTCAACTATTGCTTTTTGATCTTCTTTACTTCTTAATGGAGGATTAACTTTATATACTCCGTTATCCTTTAAATCATCTTCATTTAGCATTATATGATGAGGAGTAGCTTCAACAGTAACATTAACATCTCTATCTTTATAATATTTTACTAAATCTAGTGTTTCTTTGGCTGAAACATGACATAAATGATAATGTACTTTAGTTAATTCTGCAAGTACCAAATCTCTAGCTACTTGAACCGTTTCACTTGCTGAAAGAATTCCTGGAAGATTTTTTTCTTCACTATATTTACCTTTATGAATAACCCCTCCATAAAGAAGAGTTTCATCCTCTGCATGAGCAATTATAGCTTTTTTATATTTTTTTGCTTTTAACATTGCTTCATACATCATTTTACTATCAACAATCCCCTTACCATCATCTGAAAATCCAACAACATAAGGTGCCATAAATTCAATATCGCTTAATTCACCCTTTCCAGTTTGATTTTTTGTAATTGAAGCTAGTTGATAACAATCTATTAAAGCATCTTTTTTTATAATATTTAGTATCAAATTTAAATCCCTTAAATTGCTCGGAACAGGATTTAAGTTAGGCATCAAAAAAACCTTAGTATAACCTCCCTTAGCTGCAGCTTTTGTTACTGTTGCTATTGTTTCTTTATACTCATAGCCTGGTTCCCTACTGTGAACATGAGGGTCTATAAAGGCTGGTGCAATTAATTTATTTTTACAATCAATTATTTTGCCTTCATTAATATCTAAATCAATTTTAGTAATTTTTCCATCAACTATCAAAATATCTTTTTTTTCTATTTTTTTATTCGCATAAATTTTTGCATTTTTCAAAGTATAAATCATGATAAACTCCTTTTGATAATTGCTTGCCTTATAAAAACTCCATTTTCAATTTGCTTAAAAATTCTCGATTTTTCACATTCAGCAACATTATCTGCAATCTCAACACCTCTATTGAATGGTGCTGGATGCATTATTATGGCTTGAGGTTTCATTTTTTTAACTCTTGAATGAGTTAATCCGTATTTTTCTAAATACTCTGAAATAGATATTTGCATTTTTTCGTTATGTCTTTCATGTTGAATTCTTAGCATCATTACAACATCTACTTCTTGTAATCCTTCATCAAAATCTTTCCAGTTAAAACAATCTTCTTTAAATTCTAGTGCTCCAGATACACAACATTTCATACCAAGTCTAGTCATTGTATCAATATTTTCATGCGCTACTCTTGAATGCTTAATATCTCCAACTATCATAACTTTTAAACCTTCAAACTTACCAAACTCTTCATAGATAGTAAAAAGGTCCAATAATGTTTGACTAGGATGACTTAAAACGCCATCCCCAGCATTGATTATTGGAACTTTAATATTGCTAATTTCTTCATAATATTTATCTTGTGAATGTCTAATTACTAAAGCATCTACTCCTATTGCTTCAAATGTTTTAATAGTATCATAGAAAGTTTCACCTTTTTGCAATGATGACATAGCAGCATTGAAATTAATTACTTTCATATCTAACTTCAATTCTGCCATGTTAAATGAGTTTTGAGTTCTTGTAGATGGTTCAAAGAACAAATTAGCAATTACTTTATCAGTCAATTTGTAAACCATTCCATTTTTAAATTTTCTTGCATCTTCAAGTAATTCTAAAATTTCGCTAATTTCTAATTCTTTTAATGTTCTAAGACTTTTCATAAGATACTCCTTTTCTTTGTTTAGTGTTTAAAGTGTCTAACTCCTGTAAATACCATTGCTATTTTAAATTCATTACATTTATCAATACTATCTTGATCTCTTAAAGATCCCCCCGGTTGAATTATTGCATTAATTCCTGCTTCGTGAGCAACTTTTACAACGTCATCAAAAGGAAAGAATGCATCAGATGCTAAAACCGCGCCTTTTGTAACTCCCTCACCAATCAATTCGTTTGCATGTTCAATCGATTGTTTAGCAGCCCATATTCTATTAACTTGGCCAGGACCTATTCCAATAGATTGCTTGTTTTTAGCAATTACAATGCCATTTGACTTTGCAAATTTTACAATCTTCATAGCAAATAATAAATCCTCTAATTGTTCTTTAGTTGGTTTTTCAACAGTAACATTATCAATTTTTTCACCTAAAAGAATACTATCCACAGTTTGAACAATCAATCCACCATTTATTTTTTTCAAATCATAAGCATGTTCTGACTGCTTAACCATAATATCTTTTTTAATTTGTAAAACTCTTAAATTTTTCTTAGTTTGTAATAACTCTAAAGCTTCTTTTTGATAACCAGGGGCAACTATTACTTCTAAAAATACTTCTTTCATTTCTTTAGCTATTTCTAAAGAGACTTCTTGGTTTAAAACTACTATACCACCAAATATTGAAACTTTATCAGCATTATAAGCTTTACTCCATGCTT
>JAQUUM010000094.1 GCA_028693885.1 Bacilli bacterium | reverse complement strand
TCGCCTACTAAATAATATTTATACTCAAAAAATAGTTTTTCTAACATATTTCTCCTTAGATTATCTTATTTATTATATAATTTGATATGTAAAATTTAGATTCTGGAATGAATATGTGATTATCTTTGTATTTTAACAATTTATTAGAAATAACTGAATTTAGATTTGGAAAAACATCAAAAATATTTTTGTGGTATTTATCAAAAAAATTAAGAGTATCGATTCCACTTTGCTTTCTTAAATTTAACATTACTTCTTCTTTCATAGATTCTGTTAAATCTAATTCTTCAAATTCATAATATTTTTTTGACTTTAGTTCTAACATTTCATAATAATCTTTAAATTTTTTAGGATTGGTATATCTTAATTTTCCTAAATGTGAACTTGCTGCACATCCAATACCAATATAGTTATCGTTATTCCAATAGAGTAAATTGTGATTAGAAAAATAACCTTTTTTTGCAAAATTACTTATTTCGTAATGGACATATTTTTTATTTCTAAGAAGCCTACAAGCTTTATTAAATATTTTGAATGATTCATCGCCTGATAAAGTTTTAAAATTATTAGTTTTAAATTCCTTCATAAAGATAGTTTTTTCTTCTAGCGATAAGGCATATAATGAAATATGTTTAACTTTATAATTTAGCAGAAATTTTATATCCTTTTTGAAAGTTTTGAAAGTGTCCTTTTCTAAACCGAAAATCAGATCACAACTAACGTTAATTGGAATTTTACGTAATATATCAAACATATTACGTAAATCATTGCAGTTATGTTTTCTACCTAATGCTTCAAGCTTAGTATTAGAAAAACTTTGCACACCTATACTTAATCTAGTAACATTATTAGATATAATTAGTTCTAAGAAAGTCGGTGTTATATCAAGAGGGTTTGCTTCAATTGTAAATTCAATTATATTATTGAAATCTATTACTTTTCGCAGTGAGTTAAAAATTTTAATAAGGTTTTCTTTACTTAAAGTACTAGGAGTTCCGCCTCCTATGTAAATAGTTCGAATATTTTTGAAATATTCTTTTTTGAGATGTATTTCTTTAGTTAAATAGTCACAATATTTAAAAATGAATTTTTCACTAGCTACTATTTTAAAAAAGTCACAATACTTGCAAATATTATTACAAAATGGAATGTGAATATATAATCCTTTAATAATATCAGTATTATTCATCTATGGATAGTACTGATAGAAAAGCAGTTTGAGGTATTTCTACGTTCCCGACCGATTTCATTCGTTTTTTTCCTTCTTTTTGTTTTGAAAGTAGTTTCTTTTTTCTACTTACATCTCCACCGTAGCATTTTGCAAGAACATCTTTTCGCATTGCTTTAATAGTACTTCTAGCTACTATTTTGCCACCTATTGCGGCTTGAACAGGTATTTCAAAAAGTTGCCTGGGTATTAAGTCTTTTAATTTTTCTGTTATTACTTTTCCTCTTCTAAAGGCAGAATCTTTATGAACTATTACACTTAAAGCATCAACCTTTTCTCCGTTTAATAGAATATCCATCCTTACTAAACTTGATTTTCTATATTGAGACAGTTGATAATCAAGTGAAGCATATCCTCTGGTAGTTGATTTTAATCTATCAAAAAAATCAAAAATTATTTCTGATAAAGGAATTTCATAGATCACTTCTACGCGGTTTGCATCAAGATATTTTAAATCTGAATAAATCCCACGTTTATTTTGACAAAGTTCCATAATAGTTCCTACATACTCATTCGGAGTCATTATTATTGCTTTGACATAAGGCTCTTCTATATATTTTACTTTGCTTGAATCAGGCAATTTAGAAGGGTTATCTATCGTAATATGAGAGTTGTTTTCTAGAAAAATTTTATAAATTACACTAGGTGCAGTAGCTATTAAGTCTAACCCAAATTCTCGTTCGATTCTTTCTTGAATTATATCCATATGTAGCATACCTAAGAAACCAACTCTAAATCCAAAACCTAAAGCTTGGGATGTTTCTAATTCATAAACTAAAGATGCATCGTTTAATTTCAGTTTATCTAAAGCATCGTGCAATTCTTGATATTTTGAATTATCTACTGGAAACATGCCACAATACACCATAGGATTTAATATTCTATATCCCGGTAGTGGTTTAGAAGATTTATTAGCAAAATTAGTGATAGTATCTCCGACTCTAACGTACTGAATATCTCTAATGTTCGCAACGATGTATCCTACATCTCCGGTTGTAAGGAATTCTTTTTTCATTTCATTAGGGTTATAGATACCAACTTCAATGACTTCAAAATTAGAATTTGTTGACATCATATAAATAGTATCACCTTTTTTTATTGTTCCGTTAACAATTCTTACTAAAGGAATAACTCCTCTATACTGGTCGTAATGCGAATCAAAAATCAAGGCTTGCAATGGAGCGCTTGGGTCCCCTTTCGGAGGCGGTATTTTAAAAATTATTTCTTCTAACAGTTCGTCTATTCCGATTCCTTGTTTTGCACTCGCTAGAATCGTCCTAGAAGCGTCTAAACCTATAATACTTTCGATTTCAGATTTAACACGCTCACAATCAGCGCTTGGTAAATCTATTTTATTAATCAAAGGGATAATCTCTAAATTATTGTCAGTAGCTAAATATGCATTAGCTAATGTTTGTGCTTCAATGCCTTGTGCTGCATCAATTACTAGAATTGCGCCTTCGCAAGCAGCAAGTGATCGTGAAACTTCATAAGCAAAATCAACATGTCCTGGAGTATCAATTAAGTGGAATGTATATTTATTGCCATCTTTAGAAGTATAGTAAAGTTCAATAGCATTTAATTTAATGGTAATGCCTCTTTCTCTTTCGATATCCATAGAGTCTAGTAATTGGTCCTTCATTTCTCGTAGACTTACCATTTGTGTTTTTTCAATAATTCTATCGGCTAAAGTTGATTTCCCGTGATCAATATGAGCGATAATACAAAAGTTACGTATAAATTGTTGCTGTTTTAAAAGTTCTGTTTTATTAATCATTAGTTTACACCCACCCATATTAGTTATTTTACAATATTTTTGAAATTAAATCAAGATAATACAAATTAATAAATAAGGAAGTGCTTGAAAAAAAGTTTTGCTGGTAGTATAATAGTTTAATAGGAAGGTGATTGTATGTATATATTTGTAACTATTATTTATAATAATGAATTAATGCATAAACTAATGAAAAAAATTTATGAAGAAGGCTATCGAGGTAGCATATTACCAACGATGGGATTAAGAAGTGCTTTGCTATGTTCAACTGATGATGAACCTGCTCCTATTTTTGGTAGTTTAAGTAAACTAATTGAAAGTGAACCTACTCAACACCCCGCACTGTTTATAATATTAAAGAATGCGGATAAAGTCGAAACCTTAAAACAATTGGTTAAGGATTATTTAAAAGAACTTAAAGGGAAAGGGTTCATGTTTGCTTTTCCAGTTTCTTTTGTGGAGGGAATAGAGATATAATATGCATATTATTCTTGTTTTAACAATCATTTTATTTTCTGGCTTACTTTTAACAAGAGTTGTCAAAATTTTCAACTTGCCTAATGTAACTGGATACCTAATTGCTGGTGTAATTATTGGGCCCTATTGCTTTAATTTTATAACTATTGATAATATTGAAACTTTAAAAATTTTTATACCAATTGCCTTAGGTTTTGTTGCTTTTTCAATTGGAGGCGAATTTAAACTAAAGAACTTAAAGGCAATTGGGGGAAAAATAGTAGTCATTACTATATTACAAGCTTCGCTAGCTGTCATATTTGTGATAATCGGCTTAATTGTTTTTCAGGTACCAATTGCATTAGCTTTAATTTTAGGTGCAATTGCAACAGCTACTGCACCGGCTGCTACATTGCTAGTAATAAGACAATACAAGGCTCAAGGCCCAGTTACTGATGCATTATTACCAGTTGTTGCGTTTGATGATGCTTTAGGTTTAATTATATATGCTATACTTTTTTCAATTGCTAAAACAATAGCTAATAACGTTAGTATTTCGGTTTATAATACTTTAATTTTCCCTATTTGTGAAATTTTGTTTTCAATAATTTTGGGTGCACTTTTAGGTTTTTTATTAGTGTTTGGAACAAAATGGTTTAAATCTAGAGCGAATAGACTTACTCTTATGATAACTATAGTTCTTGCAGGAGTAGGCTTATGTGAATATATTTCTTCAACTACTCAATTTGAAATGTCTTCGTTGTTAACTTGTATGGCAGTAGGCGTAGTTTTTTGTAATTTGCGTGATCGCGCTACAGAAATAATTGAAGGAATTGAAAGATGGTCTCCTCCACTTTTTATGCTATTTTTTGTAGTATCAAGCGCAGAACTTAACTTTACAGTTATTCCTTCAATAGGAATAATTGGAATTGTATATATAGTTTGTAGATCACTTGGAAAATACTTTGGAACTTACATTGGAGCTAGTATAACAAAAAGTGATCCGAAAATTAAAAAATATCTTGGATTTGGATTATTACCACAAGCGGGTGTTGCAATAGGTATGGCACAATTAGCATCATCTGGTCTTCCTATATACGCTTCGCAAATAATGACAGTTGTATTATGTGCTACATTGTTCTATGAATTAGTAGGCCCTGTTATTACTAAAATATCACTTGTAAAAGCTGGTGAAATTACTATAGTAAAGAAAGAAATTAAAGTAAATTAAATTTTTACATCCAATATATTTTAGGAGGTAGTTTAATGAAAATTAATTACGCAAATGGAGTAAAGAATGATAGTATTAAAACTTCTAAAATAAAATCTTTAGGAATGCTTTTTGAGAATCAAATAAATTTATCTAATGAGTATTATTTAACTAATAATATTGCTAATATTCATAAAAAACCTACACCTATTCAAGTAGTTAAAGTTGAATATCCAAAAAGATCACGCGCAAAAATTACTGAAGCTTATTATCGAACAGCTTCTACTACTGATTATAATGGGATTTACAAAGGTAAGTATATTGATTTTGAAGCTAAAGAAACTAATTCTAATTTATTTCCATTTAAAAACATTTCTATACATCAAATAAATCATTTACTAAGTGTTAATAAAATGGGAGGTATTGCATTTTTAATTATCTTTTTTAGATTGTTTAATGAAGTATATTTGTTAGATATTAAAGATTTTAGCAACTTAAAAGATTCGGGTGATAAAAGTATTAGTATTTCTAAAATCTCTAAACTAGGAAAAAAAGTAGAAACTGGATACTCTCCTTTGGTTAATTATTTAAAAACAATTGACAATGTGTATTTTGACACAAAAAAAGAAGGTTAATAATTTAGGCTTTAGGAGCAATTTAATGGTCAATAAAAAGCACTTCGCGTTTTTTGCGAAGTGCTTTTTAAGAGTATATGAAGAAGTTAGTGGTTTTGTGAACCTATGAATTTCTTAGTGGTCACCACTAACTTCTTCATAGGTTAAATTCAATGCATATAAAAAAGAGTTCCTATGCTATAATTTTAGTGTCAACCC
>JAQUUM010000001.1:16090-26734 GCA_028693885.1 Bacilli bacterium | reverse complement strand
CTATAAACATCACTTTTAGATATCCCTCTATCTTTAGCTACCTTTTTCATAGCATCCATAGTATCTATTTTTTGAAACAAATAGAAATCATAATGTTCTAATATTGTTTTATCATTTAATTCTTTTAAAACACTATCTTCTTTAGCGCCTTCTACTAATAAAACAATTTCTCCTTTTATATTTTCAACCATTTTAATTATTTCACTCGCATTGCCTCTTAAATATTCTTCATATTTTTTCGTTAGTTCACGAGCAACAACTACTTCTCTATCACCCATTACTTTTTCTATTGACTTTAATGTTTCTAATATTCTTAGAGGCGATTCATAAAAGATTAGTGTTTCTTTATTATCAATTAACTTTTTTAATTCTTTTTCTTTTTTACTATTTTTATGATCTAAAAAACCATAAAATAAAAACTTATCAGTCGCAAGGCCTGATGCTACTAAGGCTGTTAAAGAAGCATTAGCTCCTGGCAAGCTTACTGCATTAAAATCAGCTTCAATTACAGCTTTTACTACCTTATACCCCGGGTCACTTATTAAAGGCATTCCAGCATCACTTACTAAGGCTACATCTAAACCATTATTCAGTTTTTCTAAAATTAAATTAATTCTAGTTTCTTCATTATATTCATGACAGCTAATTAAAGGCGTTTTAATATTAAAATGACTAAGTAATACCTTAGTCACTCTAGTGTCTTCTGCAAAAATAAAACTAACCTTATTTAAAACATCAACTGCTCTATATGTCATATCATCTAGATTGCCAATTGGTGTTGGTACTAAATAAAGAGTTTTTATATCATTTAGATTTGACTTTTGTATAATCATCCACTAATCGCCTTTAGTGCTTTATTTCTTAAATCTCTTTCAGCATAAATAACGCGCATTAATTCAGCTTTTACTTTATCGTTAATATCTAGTGCTTGTTGAATTTCTTCTAACAATAAATGTTCTTCAACACTATAAAAATCATCAAAAATAGAAGCACTAACTAAATTCATATAAACTAAGTTTTTAGTAATTTTTGATTTTTGTGCGAAATACTCAATCAATTTTTCAGTCGAAGTATTACTTTTTTTATACTTAGACATATCTTCACCCATTTCATATTTCAAGCGGTTAATAACTTGTAATTCAGTTTCATTAGTACCACCATCTATAGAAACAACTTTTATAAGCAAATCAATAAAATAAAATTTTTCTTCCTTTGATAAAAGACTTAAATACATAACTATCACTCTCCTTAAAATGATTATATCATATTACATTATTTTTGTTTAGGGAAATTGAATATTTTTTCTACTTCTTTTGTATAAATATTTTCCCCTTCATAAACGTATAAAGGTTTAACAACCTTCATTCCTTCACTTGCATTAAGCCTTGATTCTATTAAAACTAATAAAGCTTCTTCATCTTCTACTTTTGGATAAACAAATCTAATTTTTTTAATACTAAATTTATATTTATTAAGTAAAACAATGATTTCTGATAGTCTTTCTGTTCTATGAATCAAAAAGAATTGTCCCTTATCTACAAGAAGTTTTTTTGTTTCTATTATGATATCTTCTAAAGATGCTAAAACTTCATGTCTTGCAATAGTTAGATAATCGTTTTTATTAATATTACTACCTGGCAAATATTTAAAATAAGGCGGGTTTGAAATAACAATTTCAAAACTATTAGCATTAATTGTTTTATATATATTTTTCAAATCTGCATTTATAATAGTAATCTGATCTTCTAACTTATTTAACTTAACACTTTTTAAAGCTAAATCATAAACATCCTTTTGAATCTCAATTCCATAAATCAAAGCTTTTGTTTTTAATGTTAAGAAAAGTGGAATCGGAGCATTACCACAACCTAAATCAACAATCTTTTTCACACTATTTTTAACACTAACAAAATCAGCTAGTAAAATCGAATCCAATGAAAAATTAAACATATCAGGACGTTGAACTATTTGGATATGTTTATATCCTAAAAGTTCATGAATTATTTCTTCACTCATGTTTATCCCTTAATATCATCAGTTAAATCTTCTTTATTTATTTTTTCTTCTTTTGGTTTACCTTTTCTAAGTACTTCTTTAGCCTCAAAGGTCTCAAGTTTTTCACCATTAGAAACAGTTACTTTTTCACTAACATAATTAACATTAGTTACTTTACAGTTTTTACAATTAGGAGTATCAACTATTTCACCAACTCCAGGGATTTTTTTTCTTAATTCTTCATACATAGGAAATTCATAACCTATACAGCACATTAGTTTCCCACATACTCCAGCAATTTTATTTGAACTCAAATTCATACCTTGATCTTTTGCCATCTTCATAGAAACAACACCAAAATCTCTGATGTGAGTTTTACAACACAAACATCTACCGCAAGTACCCAAGCCTCCCACAATCTTAGCGCCTTCTCTTGGGCCAATTTGTCTTAGTTCAATTCTAACTCTAAAAGTTGATGCTAAATCTTTTAATAGTTCTCTAAAGTCAATTCTACCTTCTGCATTATAATAGATAATCATTTTTTGTTTATCTAAAGTATATTCACAACCCAAAAGTTTCATTTCTAATTTATGTTCTGAAATTAATTTTTTACATATTACATTATCTTTTAAAGCTTGAGCTTCATTTTCTTCTTGTCTTTGAATATCTTTTAAAGATGCTACTCGCATAATAGCTTTTAATTCATGCTCTAGAGATTTTTCATTTACTTCTTTAATATTTTCGATGACTTCACCTATTTCAATTCCACGAACTGTTTCAACTATAACTTTATCACCTTTTTTAAGTTGAAAATTTTTAGGATCAAACCAGTATATTTTACCAACTTCTTTAAACCCGATGCCTACAACTTTTATCATATTTACCTCGCAATCTCCTCTAACATCTGACAATACATTAATTCAATATTAACATTATAATTCAAACGATTTCTAAATTCAAATAACTTTTCAATTAAACTACTTGTTTTAGCAATATCGTTTACTATATAACTTTCAATTTTTGAAATTTCTTCAAAAAAAACCATTTTATCTTTTTGATCAGATAAACATAATAATTGATCGTTTAAATACGTAATTAATAAATCAATAAATATATTATGATATTTCTTTGATGTTTCTTTTAATAAAAATAATCCATTCTTATATAGTACAACTGTGGCACTTCTTGTTCTTAATATTAAAACCCTACCTATTTCTTTAACTAACTCAATAATTTTTTTTACTTTTTCATCTGTATTATATAATAAAGCTTCTTGAAAATCATTTGTAATACTCGCAAAAATTAAAGCATCTTCTTTTAAAACATCATTTAATTGTAATTCATGAATTAAAGTAGCTTTTGGTACTTCTCTAAAACTAATTACTTGACTTCTAGATTTAATAGTTAATAGAACTTTTTGAATATTATCTGTAATCAGTATACCATAATTATTATCATTTGATTCTTCTAGAAATTTTAAAAGCGAATTAGCTGCTTCTGAAGTAGCTTTATCGATATCTTCAATAATAAAAACTCTTTTACCGCCTTCTAATGCACTATGAGCAAACTCATGTTCTAATTCTTTTATTTGTTCTTTCTTTATAGATTCTTTTTCTGGTTTTACTAAATAAACATTAATATTATTAAACGCCATTGTATTTAGACATTGTCTACATTCTAAACAAGGTTTTTTATCTGTTTCACCTTCACATAATATTAACATAGCTAAATAATAAGCCGCCTCTATTTTAGGAGTTCCTTTTACTCCTTCAAATAGATAAGTATGGACTAATCTATTTTTTAAAAAAGTATTTTCTAGTAGTCTTAGTACTTCCTTTTGATTATTTTTTAAATCATCAAAATTCATTTTATTCTCCCTTAGATTTTTTCAAGAATTATTTTAATAATATCATTATAAACTTCAGTTATTTCTCGAGCACCATTTATAACATGAATTCTTTTTTTGAATTTTTTTGAAACTAACTTATAGCCTTTATATACTGCTTCGTGAAATTTAATCTTTTCTTTATCAAGTCTATTTTGATCACGATTATTATCTTTAATTCTAGATAAGCCTACATTTGGTAAAACATCGATAAAAAATGTTAGTTTAGGTAAAATACCTTCTGTAGCGTATTGATTAATTTTATATACTGCATCAATTCCTAAACCTCTTGCATAGCCTTGATAAGCAAGAGAACTATCAATATATCTATCACACAAAACTACACAACCTTTTTCTAAAGCTGGAATTACTACATCAACTAAATGTTGTCGTCGACTACTTGCATAAAGCAAGGCTTCAGTCTTATAATCCATATCTGGATTATTAACATCTAAAATAATATTTCTAATCGCCTCAGCTATTTTACTTCCGCCTGGTTCTCTGGTTGAAACCACTTGGTAGTTTTTGCTTTCTAAATGTTCTTTTATTAGTCTTATTAAAGTAGTTTTACCACTACCTTCTCCGCCTTCGAATGTAATAAAAATCCCACTAGACATTTTTCTTTTCTCCTACTATTATATATCTCTTGTCTATTATCTCACATTTAGTCAAAAAAATAAATGTTTTTTTTAATACTTGAGAAAATAAACTCAGTATGATAAAATTACTCTAAGGCGGTGGTGGTTTTGCGAGTAAATATAAATAAGCTAACCTTTGGTTATACTCAAAAACTAATTATAAACGATCTTTCATTTTCACTTGCAAGTGGAGATTTTTTAACTATCGTCGGGAAAAATGGCAGTGGAAAATCAACCTTTATAAGATGCCTTTTAAAACTTGTTAAAATACCTAACTCAATGATTTATCTAGATGATATTGATATTAATGACATTAAGTATTTTAGAAACATTGGTTATGTTCCTCAAAAAGATAACTTTAATTACGAATTTCCAATCACTGTTTCAGAGATTTTAACTTCATTTTATGTTAAGAAAAAAGATGAGCTTTTTGAAACTATTGTTAATAGATTAGAATTAACTAAAATAATGAATGAAAACATTAATAATTTATCAGGTGGACAAATCCAAAGAATCTTTATTGCAAGAGCATTACTAACTAAACCAAAACTTTTAATTTTAGACGAACCAACCGTAGGTGTTGATGTTGAAAATATGAAAGCAGTTTATCAAATTTTAAAAGAATTAAAAAATGAAAAAATAACAATTATTCTAATCAGTCATGATTTAAAATTTGTTGATGGCTTAACTGATTATTACTTGTTTTTAGATGACTCCTTAAGTTATTCTTTTAAGAAGGCAGGTGAAAAATAATGAATCTTACTATGATGCTTAATTTTTTCACTTTGTTGTTTGAAAAAGAATGGATTAGATGGCCATTTATCGCAGCTATTTTAATTGGGATACTAGCTCCTTTACTTGGTACAGTTGTTGTAATAAAACGTCTTTCATTTATTGCAGATACTTTAAGCCACTTTTCACTAGCTGGAGTTTGTATTGGAGTTTATTTATCAAAAATCGTTATGATAAGGTTTATAGACCCTATAGTTTTAGGAGTAATCTTCTCTATTGGTGGCACTTTTATTATCGAAAAACTTAGAAGTTTATACAAAAACTATAAAGAATTATCAATGCCTATTGTTTTATCACTTGGTGTTGGTTTAAGTAGTTTATTTATTTCTTTAAGTGGTGGTGGTACTTCTAACCTTACAAATCAATTATTATTTGGAAATATCTATAATGTTTCTTTAAGAATATTAATTGTTATAGTAATTATTACAATTACAATCATTTTAATCTCAATTTTCTTCTATAAACAAATAGTTCAGTTATGTTTTGATGAAACTTATGCACAAGTTTGTGGGTTAAGAGTTAAAGCAATGCAAATGATGCTTACTATTATTCTTGCAATTGTTATTTCTGTTTTTATTGATACCATAGGAGTGCTATTAATTTCGGCCTTATTAATTGTTCCAGTAGCAACTTCAATTCTAATTGGTGATAGTTTCTTAAAAACAATTATTATCTCAATTATGATATCAGAAATTTCTATAATTTGTGGGTTTGTTTTTAGCTACTATGCAGAGTGGCCAACTGGTGCTACAATTGTACTATTTAACCTAATAATTTTAATGATTGTAATACTTTATGTTGCTATCAAAAAAAGAATCAAACAGCACCATGCAAACAAGGCTTCAGTTTAAGGATTTTTTATATCTAAATTTAACGATAAAAAAAGCTTATTTTTCTCTTCGAAAATAAGCTTTTTGTTTTTTATTTAAAATTTATCAATTTTTAATAGATTACGATTTTACTCATTTTTGGCTTTTTTTACCTAGTAATATACTTTATAAAGGTATAGCCCTGATGATGGCAAAATCTTTGGGGCTAATTTGCGGTTTTTTTGCCCTAGAATGTATTTTATTTGCTCAAGAGAGTATTTATATCTCCCGACCTCTATTAACATTGCAGCCAAAATTCTGACCATGTTGTGTAAGAAGCCATCAGCCTTAAATTTGAAAATTAAAAGGCTGTTTTTTTCTTCAATTTCTATCGAAAAAATTTCTCTTTCAAAGTCTTCTAAAATATGATTTTTTGTGAAGCTTTGAAAATCATGTTTTCCAACAAAGATTAAAGCCGCTTCTTTCATCCTCAAAACATCTAAATTATTGTATTTATAAAAAAACCTATAATTTTTTAATAATGGATCATATTCTCCCGTTTCAACTAAGTAATGATACTCTTTAGCTTTAGCCGAAAACCTAGCATGAAAATCATCACTTACTCTCTCAACCGATACCACAAAAATATCTTTTGGAAGTCTTGAATTTATCGCATTTTTCAAATTAGCTTCACTCATCTTTATATCCGTATCAAAATGAAATACTTGAGCTAAAGCATGAACTCCACTATCAGTTCTTCCTGATGCATAAATTGTAGTTTTTTTCTTATTTATTATTAACAAAACTCTTTCTATTTCAGCTTGAACTGTTCTTAAGTCTTTTTGAACCTGAAAACCATGAAATAGTGTTCCATCATACTTAACAATACATTTAAATCTCATATTTTATATTCTACCTTTAAATAAATAAAAACTCCTAATAAAACTATACAAAAACTAAACATTATCCAATCGCTTGCTTTGTATTTTAATTCATTTAATCTAGAACGTTTTTCCCCAGGAATATAGCCTCTAGCCTCCATTGCATAGGCTAAATCTTCAGCTCTTTTGTATGCAATAACAAACATAGGGATAAGCAAAGCTATAATTTGAGTGATTTTATCTTTTAATCTTCCCTCAGAGAAGTCAACTCCGCGCGATGCTTGAGCTTTTAAGATCTTATCTGCCTCATTTATTAGAGTTGGGATAAACCTCAAAGCAATCGAAATCATCATTGCTAAAATACTAGTATTAACTTTAATTATTTTTAATGGCATAAACAATGATTCTAAACCATTATTTAAATCTGTTGGTTTAGTAGTTAATGTTAGAAGTGATGAAATAAAAATCAAACAAACAATCCTTAAAATTATTTTAGCAGAAATTAAAAACCCTTGTTCATAAATGCTAATATTATAATCAACTATACTAACACCAAAATTCAAATAATATTGAATTACAAACGCTATAACTAAAACTACTAAAAATAATAAAAAACGATATTTTTTAATTATTTTTTTTGATAGAAAATATAATGTAAATAACACAATTATAATACTTAAATTAATATACGTTAAATTAAAATCAACGTCTACTATTAAAGCCCCACCGGTATTAAATAATAACTGAAAAACGACAGTAAAAATAAGCATAATGAAAATAAATTTTAAACTATTAAGAAACTTAGAAAAAGGCACTTTAGAAATCTTGATTAAAGTTAAAATAAAAACTAAAAAACCTCCCAATATTGCTAAATTATTAATTAAAAATATAGTAATCATCACTAAAAATAAGCAAACTATTTTTAATCTTGGATCCATTTTGTGAAACAAACTATCTGAATGATAATACTGGCCAAAAACAATTTTACTGTTCATGTTTTTCACCAATTATCTTTTTTAGTTCTTTAAAAGCATCAAGTTTATTATACTGTAATACATTAAGATTTAAATCTAGTTTTTTATTTAAATGTTTTAATACTTTTACCATTTCAGGATAATCTAGGTTAGCATCTTTAACCTTCTCTTCATTACTAAATAAACTGTCTTTATCCCCAAAATGTATAATATTACCTTCTTTTAAGACCAATACCTTTTTAGCATATTCACCAACTACATTCATATCATGCGTAATTATAATAATTGTTTTATGTAATTTTTGATTAAACTTTCTTAATAATTCTAACATTTCTCTTTTATTAATAGGATCAAGCCCTACGGTTGGTTCATCTAAAATCAAAACATCAGGATTGCTTGCAAGAATTCCTGCAATCGCAACTTTTCTCATTTCACCACCACTTAAAGTAAATGGGGTTCTTTCAAGCATTTCTGCTTTAATATTCATCATTTCTGCAGCTTCTAAAGCTTTCTTATGCGCTTCATCTTTAGAAAAACCAAAATTTTTAGGTCCAAAAGAAATATCTTTTATAACAGTCTCTTCAAATAATTGATACTCTGGGAACTGAAAAACTAAGCCTGCTTGTTTTCTAATAGGCTTTAGTAATGGTTTTTTATTATGTTCTACTATATTCCCAAAAAGATTAATACTCCCAGTAGTAGGAATCAACAAAGCATTCATTAGTTGAACCAATGTAGACTTTCCACTACCTGTATGACCAATAACTGCAATAAATTCATCTTGCTTATCAATTGATAAGTTAATATTTTTTAAGGTAAAACTTATTGGCTTTTTTTTACTTTTAGGAACATAATATGCAAAACTTACTTCTTGAAAGTGTATTCCCATAATACATCCTCTATCTTATATTTATCATTTAAATTACTTTTTTCAATCTCTTCAATTAATTTCATACTTTCTAGAATATCTAGTGAACTTTCAGTTAATATATCTTTGTCTTTAAAGATTTGTTTTGGGTTTCCGACTGCTACTATTTTTCCATCATTCATAACTACAATTCTATCAGCAAAAACAGCTTCTTCTAAATTATGAGTTATTACAATAATTGTTTTTTGATGTTTAAGTGAAGCTATTATTTCATTTATTTCTCTTACACCTTTAGGGTCTAACATCGCAGTAGCTTCATCAAAGATGATAACCTCGGGATCGCAAGCTAAAACTCCAGCAATAGCAACACGCTGTTTTTCTCCGCCTGATAAAGCTTCAGGATTATAATCTAAAAACTTTTCCATTCTAACCTTTTTAGAAAACTCATCAATTAACTTAACCATTTTTTCGCGAGAAAATTGTCTGTTTTCAAGCCCAAAAGCAATATCATCTTTTACTGTAACTCCAACAAATTGATTATCAGGATTTTGAAAAACAATTCCTATTTTATGTCTAACCTCATCAATTGTTTCTTCGGTTAATTTGATTCCATCAATTATAATCTCGCCCGATAGTGCTTTTAATAAGCCAACAATTAATTTAACCAAAGTACTTTTACCACTACCGTTATGACCAAGAATAGCGATATATTCACCTTTTCTTATTTCAAGTGAAACATTATTAACCGCTTTATTTTTTCTTGTATATGCGAAATTTAAATTTTTTAATTCAATCATATAATTTTCCTCTTTAAATTATTATATCAACATCATCATTTGACAATTTAATTACTATGCCATTTGTACAAACAATAGGTCTTTTTGATTGATTGTTTATAACAATCGCCTCACAATAATGATTAGGGCAATTAGACTCAATCATTCTAACTTGATAGTTTGAAATTGAAAAAGTATTTATTATCTCTTTAGTAATGCCTTCTATTTCATATTCGTTTTGAGTTTCACTATAACTAATTATAACGACACTTCTTTCTATATTAGAAGTAATATATATAGTTTCTTCTGTCTCAATTGAAAAGCTTTCTAAATATATATTTTGATAATAAACATCTATTTTATTAACTTCTGTTACTTGATACTTAAAATAAGCAACATAAAGTCCAATACAAATTAAAACTATTAAGAATATTACTAAAAAATCTAATCTCTTCATAGCACACCTATTTACCTATTTTAACATTTTTTGATGTTTTTTACAATATAATTATACACTACTATAATTTTAATTTGGTCTTTTTTATCTCACACCACTTACAATCAAAATTACATATCAATAATTTAATAGTTATTTATACAAAAAAAAGAAAAACCTCATTTCTGAGGTTTTATACAAATTCAATAATAGCCATCATCGCAGAATCTCCACGACGTGGTCCTAATTTTAACACTCTAGTATAACCGCCTTTGCGTTCTGTATAACGAGGAGCTATTTCAGAAAACAATTTTTGAATTGCATATTGTCCTTCTTCATTAACTAATTCAAATCTTACCATTTGAGCTGCTTGACGGCGTGAAGCTAAAGTATTAGCTTTACCCAATGTTACCATCCTGTCAGCTAGCCTTTGTAATTCTTTAGCTTTTTGAAGAGTAGTTTCAATACGGTCATTAATAATTAAGTCTGTTACTAGGTCTCTTAATAATGCTTTTCTTTGGGCACTATTACGGCCTAATTTTCGATAACCTTTTGACATAATATCCTCCTCTTAGTCTTCTTGTTTATCT
>JAQUUM010000001.1:0-15990 GCA_028693885.1 Bacilli bacterium | reverse complement strand
AGTCTTATCTAAGTCAAGAATTGTTTTTGAAAGATCATAATCATCTTCTTCTTCGTAATCATCTTCTTCATACTCAGAATCATAAGTTCTCTTTAAATCAAGACCAATTTCTCTTAATTTTTGAACAACTTCTTTTAATGATTTTCTACCTAAATTACGTACTCTCATCATTTCTTCTTCAGTCTTAAGAGTTAACTCTCCAACTGTATGAACATTTGCACGTTTTAAGCAATTATATGAACGAACTGATAAATCTAATTCTTCAATACGTTTTTCTAATTTTTTATTAGACACTTTTTCAGCTTTTTCATAAATGTATTCTTCTTCATTAATTGCTTCATTTAATACAGAAATTACTGAATAATGATCCATTAAGAATTTTGAAGCTAGTGACATAGCGTCTTGAGCTTTTAGGGCACCATTTGTCCAAACTCTTATAATTAATTTATCACAATCTACATTATCTTCGAATCTAACTTTTTCAACATCATATTGTACTTTAGTAACTGGTGTACAAATTGAGTCGATTGCAATTCTTCCAATTATTTTATTTCCAGATTTATCTTTGTTTAAAGCCTTATTAGCCTCAGCGCTAATATATCCAACGCTTCTTCTTGCGAAGAATTCACCTTTTAAAACAGCATGTTCTTCTAAATTTGCGATAACTAAGTCTGGATTAATAATTTTTAACTCACTGCTACAAACAAAATCTTTTGCTGTAATAACTTTTGGACCAACTTCGTTTAATTCTAAACGGTATACTTCCTCATTGGCATTAGGCATAGCTTTAAAAAGCACATCCTCAGATATTGCTAAAACTACATTTTTAAGGTTCAAAATTATTTCAGTAACATCTTCTAAAATTCCAGGCAACGCCATAAATTCATGTTCTACACCTTCAAGTTCCATTGCATAAATTGCAACTCCAGGCATAGATGAAAGCATAACTCTACGAAGAGAGTTTCCTAAAGTAATCCCATAACCTCTATCTAATGGCTCAATGACAAATCTACCAAAATCTCCTGAATCATTGATTTCAGCTGAAATTCTTGGTTTAATAAATTCAAATTTTCTCAATCGTTACTACCTCCTTATTTTCATTAACCGCGAGGTCTTTTTGACGGACGACAACCATTATGAGGGATTGGAGTTACATCTTTAATTGATGTAATTTCTAATCCAGCAATTTGAAGTGATCTAATGGCAGCTTCACGACCAGGACCAGGCCCTTTTACAGTAACTTCAATTTTCATCATTCCGCTATCCATTGCAGCTTTAGCGCAAGCCTCTGATGCCATTTGTGCAGCGAATGGAGTAGATTTTTTACTACCCTTAAAACCTAAAGAACCAGCACTTGACCATGTAATTGCATTACCATCAACATCTGTAATAGTAACAATAGTATTATTAAAAGTTGAGTGAATATGCGCTATTCCCACAGGAATATTTTTTTTAACTTTACGTTTAGTACGA
Organism: Bacilli bacterium; assembly: GCA_028693885.1. Lineage (GTDB taxonomy): Bacteria > Bacillota_I > Bacilli_A > ML615J-28 > CAG-698 > JAQUUM01. The sequence goes on along the minus strand of JAQUUM010000001.1, from coordinate 14,517 downwards.
ACTTTTTTAACAGCCATTATCTACTCACCTACTTCCTTTTATTAGCTACAGTTTTAGCTTTACCCTTACGAGTTCTTGCATTGCATCTTGTGTTTTGCCCTCTAACAGGTAATCCACGACGATGGCGCATGCCTCTATAGCTTCCAATTTCCATTAATCTCTTAATATTCAAACTAACATCACGACGTAAATCACCCTCAACTTTTAAAAGTGCAATTTCACGACGAATACTTGTTAATTCTTCTTCACTTAAATCTTTCACGCGTTTGTCTTGACTAACGCCTGCTTTTTCCAACACTTTAATAGATGTTGTCTTCCCGATACCAAAAATATAAGTTAATGAAATAACTACTCTTTTGTCACGAGGGACATCAACACCAGAAATACGTGCCATTTATTTTCCTCCTAATTATCCTTGTTTTTGTTTGTGTTTTGGATTTTTACAAATTACCATAACTTTACCTTTACGGTTTATAACTTTACATTGATCACATATTGGTTTTACTGATGGTCTGACTTTCATTTCTTTTCCTCCTTTAGAATTACTTATGTCTATAAGTAATACGGCCACGTGTTACGTCGTATGGTGATAGTTCTACAGTCACTTTATCACCTGGTAGAATATTTATGTAATGCATACGTATTTTACCAGAAACGTGTGCCACTATTTGATGCCCATTTTCTAATTTGACTTTAAAAATCGCATTAGGCAAAGCATCTGTAACTGTACCTTTTAATTCAATAACATCTTGTTTAGACACCAAATTCACTCCCTTCTAATTTTGTCAATATTATATGACCTGTTTTTGTAATAACTACTGTATGTTCAAAATGAGCACTGTCTGACCTATCAAGGGTCACAGTAGTCCAATTGTCTTGTAATATTTTGACTCTAGATCCTCCTGCATTAACCATTGGTTCAATAGCTAAAGCCATACCTTCTTTTAATACCGGACCATGTCCAGCTTCACCAAAATTAGGAATGTAAGGATCTTCATGTAATGCTTTCCCGATACCATGTCCAGTAAATTCTTTAACAACATTAAACTTGTTTTCTAAAACATACTTTTCTATAGCATGAGAAACATCTGATAAATGATTATTGGGTTGAGCAAATTTGAGTCCTTCATATAATGCTGCTTGCGTTACCTCTAATAATCTTTGACGATTTTCATTAATTTTGCCTACAGCATGTGTCATTGCACTATCGCCATGATAGCCTTGATAACAAGCTCCAATGTCTATAGCGATAATGTCACCTTCTTTTAAAATCTTTTTTTCACTAGGAATACCATGAACCACAACATTATTAATTGAGGCACATATAGACCCAGGGAATCCACCATATCCTTTAAACGAGGGTGTGGCGTTATTCTCTTTGATTACTTTTTCAGCTACTTGGTCTAAGTATAATGTACTCACACCTGGTTTTATAGCTTCCTTAACAGCTTTATGTGCTAAAGCTACAATAAATCCAGCTTGCTTCATAAGTGAAATTTCACGCTCACTTTTAATTGTGATCATTCATTCCTCCAAGAATATCTTTAATCTCTACAAACGTTTCGTTTAAATCTTTAGAACCATCTAACTCTACAAGCAAATCTTGTTTTTCGTAGTATTCAACCAATGGTTTAGTTTGTTTTTCATAAACTGAAATTCTGTTTTTGATAGTTTCATATGTATCATCTTTTCTAGATATTAATTCACCACCACAAACATCACAAACACCTTCAACTTTTGGTTTTAAAGTATCTACATGATAGCCTGCTCCACATTTTTTACAAACTCTTCTACCTAAAATTCTTCTAATCAAAATTTCTTCTTTTACTACAAAATTAAAAACTTTGTCTAGCTTTATATTAAGTCTCTTAAGTAGTAAATCTAATTCTTGACCCTGTTTTAAAGTTCTTGGATAACCATCTAATAAAAAACCATCTTTACAATCATCTTTTGCTAGACGATCTGCCATGACTTCAACTGTTACACTGTCTGGTACTAATTCACCCTTGTCCATATAAGCTTTAACTTTTCTACCTAATTCTGAATCAAGCTTAATCGCTTCCCTAAACATATCGCCTGTGGAAACGTGGGGAATATTATACGCATTTTTCAATAAAGCCGCTTGAGTCCCTTTGCCTGCGCCGGGTGCTCCCATTAATAGTAAACGCACAATATTCACCCTCTTATATAAATCCACGGTATTGTTTTTCTTGCTTTTGAGTTTTCATTTGTTTTACAGTTTCAACAGCTACACCAACAACGATGATCAAACTAGTACCACCAATTTGGAATGATGCTGGTAAATCAAAAATCAAACTCATAACAATCGGAATTGCTGCAACAATCGCAAGATAAGTTGCACCTAACATTGTAATCTTGAAAATTAATCTCGAAATATAAGATGCTGTTTCAGCCCCTGGTCTAATTCCAGGAATATATGCATTTTGTTTTTGTAAATTCTCAGACATATTTTCCGGATTCATTTGTAAAAATGAATAGAAGAATGAGAATACGAAAATTAACATCATATATAATACAAAACCAATTGGTTCTGAATAACTAAAGATTTGTTTAATCCAATAAGTTGTATTTGTTTCATCCATAAAGTTAACTATAGTTGTTGGAATACTCATTAAAGTACCAGCAAAGATAACCGGAATTACAGATGCAGAGTTTAACTTAATCGGAATATTTGAATCATGTTTTCCTCTAAAAGTTGATGTTGCTGGTCTATTAGCGTATTGAATCGGAACTTTTCTTTGAGCTGCTTCCATAAAAACAATCCCAATAATAATTACCAAGAATAACACTAATACTACAAAGAAAGTAATAATATTACCAGCAGTACCTCCACCTTCAGTTAAATACTTTTTAATTAATTCACTAAACATTTCAGGATAAGATGCTAAAATACCAGCTACGATTAACATACTAGTACCATTACCAATACCTCTTTTTGTAATTTTTTCAGCAATCCATAATACAAAAGCAGTACCTGCAGTTGCAACAATCGCTAAATATACAAATAAGAATGGTGTAACATCAGTACCTGCGATAAATAATGTATTTTCATAAGTAACTGAAATTCCAACAGTTAAAGTTAGTGATTGAACAAACGCTAAACCAAGTGCTAAATACTTAGTTAATTGATTTAATTTTTGTTTTCCTGTCTCACCTTCTTCAGACCATTCTTTTAATACTGGAATAATATCCATTTTTAAAAGTTGAATAATGATTGAAGCTGTAATGTATGGACTAATACCTAATGCTAAAATCGAGAAATTAGATAAAGCACCACCACTAAATACATCTAAAAATCCAAACATTGAAGATGAAATATCTGTATAAAAATCTCTATCAATAAATGGTAATTGAATAAAAACTCCTAATCTATAAATAAGTAAAAACAGCGCAGTAAAAAGCAACATTATTGTTATCTTATTTTTGAAAAAAGTTTTCACTCCGTTCCAAAATTTTGAGTTTTTAAAAGCAGCCATTAAATCACCTCTGTTTTTCCACCAGCATCTGCGATAATCTTCTCAGCTGATTTAGAAAATTTATTAGCTTTAACAGTTAACTTAACACTTAACTTACCATTTCCTAAAACTTTGATACCATCATATCTTTTATTAATTAAGCCTTGTTTTACAAAATCATTAATAGAAACTTCACTACCATCTTTGAAGCAGTTTAATTCTTCTACATTGATGATTGCATATTCTTTACGATTTACATTAGTAAATCCTCTCTTAGGCAATCTTTTGAATAATGGTGTTTGTCCACCTTCAAAACCAGGTCTTACTCCACCACCACTTCTTGAATTTTGTCCTTTGTTACCACGGCCACTTGTTTTACCATGTCCAGAACCAGTACCACGTCCAACACGTTTTTTGCTGTGACGAGCACCTTCAACAGGTTTTAATTCATGTAATTTCATGCTAAACCTCCTAGTTTTCAACAACTTCAACTAAATGGCTAACTGTAGCAATCATACCTCTAACTGCTTCGTTATCTATTTTAGTGATTTGTTGATTTCTTTTACTCAAGCCTAAAGCTTTTAAAGTCCTTGCTTGATTTGGTTTTCTACCAAAAGAGCTTTTGACTAATTTTATTGTAATAACTTTTTCTTTTGCCATAATTAGATAATCTCCTTTACATCTTTTCCACGAATAGCTGCAACTTGTTCAGCTGTTCTTAAAGCTTTTAATCCTTCGATTGTAGCTCTTACAATGTTAATTGGAGTATTTGATCCTAATGATTTAGAAAGAATATCTGAAATTCCTGCAAGTTCAACTACAGCTCTCACTGGTCCACCAGCGATAACTCCAGTACCATCTTTAGCAGGTTTTAAAAATACTTTTCCTCCACCATATACACCAGTAATTGAATGAGGAATAGTAGTATTTACTATTTCTACTTTAATTAAATTTTTCTTAGCATCCTCAACAGCTTTTTTAACTGCATCTGGAACTTCATTTGCTTTTCCTGTGCCTAGGCCTACACGACCATTTTTATCTCCCACAACAACAACAGCACTAAAACGATATCTTCTACCGCCTTTAACTACTTTTGTTACATGGTTAATACTTACAACACGTTCTTCAAATGTTTTATCAATAACACTAACTGCCTCTTTTTTATTAGGTCTTTTTTCTTTTGCATCACGCATTAATTTTTACCCCCTAAAATTTCAAGCCGGCTTCACGAGCAGCTTCAGCTAATGCTTTTACTCTACCATGATATAAATAACCACCACGGTCGAATACTATAGCATTTATACTTTTTTCTTTTGCTCTTAAAGCGACTGCTTTACCAACAGCTTTTGCAGCTTCAATATTTGAGCCATTCTTTAATTTTAACTCTTTTTCTGCACTTGAAGCACTAACTAAAGTAACTCCTAAAGTGTCATCAATTATTTGAGCATAAATATTAGTGTTAGAACGGAAAACATTTAAACGTGGAATGTCGGCTGTACCAATTAAATTCTTACGAATACGTAAATGACGTTTTTGTCTTGTCACATTACGCGACTTTTTTATAATCACTTTTATAATGCTCCTTTCTATTTCTTTTCTTTCTTGCCTTCTTTACGACGAACAACTTCACCTTTATAACGGATACCTTTTCCTTTATAAGGTTCAGGAGCACGAATAGCTCTAACTTCAGATGCGAATTGACCAACTTTTTGTTTATCAATTCCGGTAATTACTACCTCTGTTTGAATTGGAGTTTCTACGTTTAATCCTTCAGGGATATCAAGATTTACAGGATGAGAGTATCCAGCATTTACTTCTAATACTCTACCAGCTGCTTTTGCTTTATATCCAACACCAATTATTTCAAGGCGTCTAGTGTAACCTTCTGATACACCTTCTACCATATTATTAATTAGTGCTCTAGTTGTTCCGTGAAGAGTCTTATGTTTAATAGAATCACTTGGTCTAGTTACTTTTAGATCCGTTCCTTCTATTTCAACTTTTATATCTGGATTAGTTGCAAATGATAATTCTCCTTTTGGACCTTTTACAGTCACTAAGTTATCTTTAACATCTACACTAACCCCCGCTTTAATATGAATAATTTTATTACCTATACGTGACATAATTTCCTCCCCTTACTACCAAACATAAGCGATAACTTCACCGCCGAAACTCTTTTGACGAGCTTCACGATCAGTCATAACTCCGTTTGATGTAGATAGTATTGCAATGCCTAAACCATTTAATACTTTGGGCATTTCAACGGCTTTTGCATAAACACGTAAACCTGGTTTAGAAATACGCTTAATACCTTTAATTACTCTTTCTTTTTTATCAGTATACTTCATTGTTACTTTTAATTGACCTTGAATACCGTCTTCAACAGTTTCAATATCAGCAATGTAACCTTCACTTTTTATAACATTTAAAATTTCTAACTTGATTTTTGATGCCGGTATCATTACAGTAGGATGCTTCATTTGATTAGCATTTCGAATACGTGTAAGCATATCAGCAATTGGATCAGTCATTACCATTTATATGGCCTCCTTCCAATTTATTATTACCAGCTTGCTTTAGTAACGCCAGGAATTTGTCCCTTGTGCGCTAATTCTCTAAAACATAAGCGGCATAGTTTGAATTTACGATATACAGCATGAGGTCTACCACAACGTTCACAACGTGTATATTCTCTAACCTTAAATTTTGATTTACGTTTATTTTTAATTTTTAAAGATGTTTTAGCCATAAGTCGCCTCCTTACTTCTTAAATGGCATACCAAGTAGACCAAGTAAAGCTCTGCCTTCTTCATCAGACTTAGCTGTTGTTACAATTACGATATCCATCCCTCTTACTTTTACGACTTTGTCATAAACGATTTCAGGAAAGATTAATTGTTCTTTGATCCCTACAGTATAATTGCCACGGCCATCAAAAGACTCTTTGCTTAAACCTCTAAAATCACGAACACGTGGTAATGAGATTGACACTAATTTATCAAAGAACTCATACATTTTTTCCCCACGTAAAGTAACTTTACATCCAATAGCAACACCTTCTCTTAATTTAAAAGCAGCGATTGATTTTTTAGCATAAGTAATTACAGGTTTTTGACCAGTAATTGTTTTTAAGTCTTCAAATGCAGCATCAATTAATTTAGCGTTTTGGATAGCATCACCAACTCCCATATTAACTACTACTTTTTCCAATTTTGGAACTTGCATAATAGATGTATATGAAAATTGTTTCACTAAAGCCTTTTGTACATTTTTTTTATAATTCTCTAAAACACGATTCATTTATTCATTCCTCCTAACTACTTATCTAGTACAGTATTAGTTTTTTTGAAAACACGAACTTTTTTACCGTTTTCTGCTTTAAAACCAATACGTCCTGCTTTATTAGTAGATGGATCTATCAATTGTACATTAGAAGCATCCATTGGCATTTCTTTTTTTACAATGCCACCATTAGGTTGTGAGTTAGAAGGTTTTGTGTGGCGAGATGCAACATTCATTCCTTCAACAACAACTCTATTAGTTTTTACTAATACTTTTAATACTTTTCCTGTTTGATTCTTATGGTTACCGCTAATAATCTTAACAGTATCGCCCTTTTTAATATTCATCTAGGTCCTCCTTATAGAACTTCAGGGGCTAAAGAAATGATTTTTGTAAATTCTTTATCACGTAATTCACGAGCAACTGGGCCGAAAATACGAGTGCCTTTAGGAGATTTATCATCTTTAATAATAACAGCTGCGTTATCATCAAACTTAATATAACTTCCGTCATTTCTTCTTAAACCGCTTTTTGTTCTTACTATAACTGCTTTTACTACTTCACCTTTTTTAACTGTTCCACCAGGAGTTGAAGTTTTTACAGTAGCAACGATGATATCTCCAATATTTGCATAACGTCTTCTAGTTCCGCCTAATACTTTAATTGTTAAAATTTCTTTAGCTCCTGAATTATCGGCTATGCGTAATCTCGATTCTTGTTGTATCATATCTTACACCTCCTATAGAATAACTGCTTTTTCAACGATTTCGATCAAACGATATCTCTTAGTTTTTGAAAGAGGTCTTGTAGACATAATTTTAACAATATCGCCTACTTTTGCTTGATTTTCTTCATCATGAGCAGTAAATTTCTTTGTATAAATAACTCTCTTACTATATAATGAATGTTTTTTATAAGTAGTTATTTCAACTTTAATTGTTTTGTCTTCTACATCAGCAACTACTTTGCCCATATAGACTTTACGATTATTTCTTTCCATAATATAAGCCTCCTATTTAAGCGCATTAGCACGTTCTGTAAGAATAGTCTTCATACGTGCGATTTGCTTCTTAGCTTTTTTAATTGCTGCTGTGTTTTCTAATTTTCCAACAGCGCTTTGGAAACGCATATTAAATAACTCTTTCTTTAATTCTGCGATTTCTTTTTCAATTGTTGGAACATCCATATCTCTAATTGTAGCCACTTTTGATTTGCGAACTACTTCAACTGGCTTCTTAGTTTCTTTTTTTGTATTAGCCATTTAATTCACCACTTTCTTTAACAACTATTTTAGTTGTAACTGGTAATTTATGAGATGCTAATCTTAATGCTTCACGAGCAGTTTCATCATCAACACCACCGATTTCGAACATGATAGTGCCTCTTTTTACTACTGCAACGTACTCTTCAGGAGCACCTTTTCCGCCACCCATACGAACTTCTAATGGTTTTTTAGTAATAGCCATATGAGGGAATACTCTTATCCAAACATTACCTACACGTTTCATATGACGAGTAAGGGCAATACGTGATGCTTCGATTTGTTTACTAGTGATCCAGCAACCCTTAGTTGCTTGCAATCCATATTCACCAAATTCTAAAGCTTTTGCACCTTTTGCTTTACCTTCATAACTAACACGATGAGGTCTACGAAATTTTGTTCTTTTAGGCATTAACATATTATTTTGCCTCCTTCTTTTTAGCTGGTAAAACTTCTCCTTTGCAAATCCATACTTTTACGCCTAATTTACCATAAGTAGTATTAGCCTCAGCTATAGCGAAATCAATATCTGCTCTTAGCGTATGTAGAGGAACAGTGCCTTCACTATAACCTTCTCTACGTGCCATTTCAGCTCCACCTAAACGACCTGATATAGCAGTTTTAATTCCTTTTGCTCCTGCTTTCATAGTTCTTTGGATAGCCATTTTCTGAACACGTCTAAAAGATGCTCTGTTTTCTAATTGCTCAGCGATATTTCTTGCAACTAAAGCTGCATCCAAGTCTGGACTCTTTATCTCAACAATATTAATAAATACTGTTTTACCTGTTTTCTTTTCTAAAACTGTTACTAATTCTTTCTTTGTAGAGCCTTCGCGTCCAATAACAATTCCTGGTTTAGCAGTATAAATTGTTAACATAATACGTTGTTTTGCTCTTTCAATTTCAATTTTTGAAACATATGCTTTTTTGTAAAATTCACTTACAAAATTTCTAATAAACAAATCTTCATGCAATAAATTAGGAACTTCTAGTTTGCTAGCATACCACTTAGAATCCCAAGTTCGTATTATACCTAATCGCATTCCATTTGGATTGACTTTTTGACCCATGCGTTCCTCCTTTATTCTTTCTCTGCAAGGACTACAGTAATATGACTTGTTCTTTTTAAGATTGACCCAGCTCTACCTTTTGCTCTTGGGCGGAATCTCTTCATTGTTGGTCCTTCATCAACAACGATTTTTTTAATATATAATTTGCTTTTATCTAATTTGTCATTATGTTCTGCATTTGCTGCAGCTGATCTTACTACTTTACTTACTGGAAGACTTGCAGCTTTAGGAGTTAACCTTAAAATCGCTAATGCTTCAGTAACACTTTTTCCTCTAATTAAATCAACAACCAATCTTACTTTTCTAGCAGTAATGCGTACAGACTTGGCGATTGCTTTTGTTTCGATTGCCATGTTTTCCATATCTATTTACCTGCCTTCTTATCTTTTCCATGTCCTCTATATGTTCTTGTTGGAGCAAATTCACCTAATTTATGCCCAACCATATCTTCTGTAACGTATACAGGAACATGTTCTTTACCATTGTATACTGCAATAGTGAAACCTACGAAATCGGGAAAAATTGTTGATCTACGTGACCATGTTTGGATAACTTTTTTATTGCTTGAAGCCAATGCTTCAACTTTCTTCATCAAATGATCATCACAAAAAGGTCCTTTTTTTAAACTACGTGCCATTTATTTTTCTCCTTTCTTAACCATTGCGACGGCGCACAATTAGATTTGTTGATTTTTTCTTTTTATTACGAGTTTTTAAACCTAGTGCTACTTTACCCCAAGGAGTAAGAGGAGCTTTACGACCGATAGGTGTACGACCTTCACCACCACCATGAGGGTGATCGTTAGGATTCATTACAGATCCACGTACAGTAGGTTTGATACCCATATGACGTTTTCTACCAGCTTTACCTAAGTTTACTAATTCATAATCTGAATTACCAACTTCACCGATTGTTGCTCTGCAAACATTTAATATTTTTCTAACTTCGCCGCTTGTTAAACGGATTAATACATACTTACCTTCACGCCCTAAAATTTGAGCAGAAGCTCCAGCTGATCTAACTAGTTGAGCTCCTCTTCCAGGATGCATTTCAATATTATGAATTGTAGTACCTACTGGAATTTTTTCAAGAGGTATTGCATTACCTACTTTAATATCAGCATCAGACCCAGAAACGATTTGTTGGCCTACACTAATTCCTTTAGGAGCGATAATATAACGTTTTTCACCATCTGCATAATTTATTAATGCAATATTTGCTGATCTATTTGGATCATACTCAATAGTTGCAACAGTCCCGATAATACCATCTTTATCTCTTTTGAAATCAATAATACGGTATTTTCTCTTACTTCCACCACCTTGATGACGAACAGTAATTTTACCAGTATTATTTCTACCACCTTTTTTATTTAAAGGAGCTAGTAAACTTTTCTCAGGAGTATCTGATGTTATCTCTTCATTTAACAATGTTGTCATTCCACGACGAGCATTAGTCGTTGGATTATATTTTTTAATTCCCATTACTAAATCCTCCTATACTTCAAACACATCTAGTGTTTGACCTTCAGCTAAGGTAATAATAGCTTTTTTAACAGCTGCACGTAAACCAGCATACTTACCAACTTTACGTTCTTTTTTTCTAACATTGATAATATTAACCTTAGTGACATTAACTTTAAACAATTCTTCAACTGCTTGTTTTACTTCAATTTTATTCACACCTTGTTTTACTTCAAAAGTATATTTATGAGTTTCTGCTAATTTTGCAGTTTTTTCAGTAACCAAAGGACGAACAATTACATCATACGGATTTTTCATTATTTCAATTCCTCCTCATATTTACTTACTGCATCTTGAGTAGCAATATACATATCAGCATTGATCATATCATAAACACTTAAATGTGATTTTGTTTGAACATATACATTAGGTATATTTCTACCTGCTTGAGATAAATTGAAATCTTCTTCTGCTGTAATAACTAAAATTTTTCCACTAGCATTTAAAGCAGTTAATACTTCAACTAATCCTTTTGTTTTAAAGCCTTCAAGTTCAATTTTATCAACTACTACTAAATTATTACTAGCAAGTCTATCTGATAAAAGTGATTTTAATGCTACTTGAACAACTTTCTTATTTACTTTTACATTATAACTTCTTGGCTTAGGTCCGAAAACAATTCCACCACCACGCCATTGAGGTGCTCTAATAGAACCTTGACGAGCACGTCCAGTTCCTTTTTGACGCCATGGTTTAATTCCACCACCTCTAACATCTACTCTATTTTTTGTAGAGTGTGTTCCTTGACGCATAGCAGCTCTTTGAGCATATACAACATCAAATACAGTTTGCATATTAGGAGTGATTGCGAATACTTCATCACTTAAATTTAATTTTCCGACTTCTGCACCTGTTTGGTTCACAACCTTAACTTTTGGCATTATAGTCTCCTTCCTATGCTAATGCTTCAGGATTAATGTTACTAGAATCTTGTTTAACTCCATTTGAAATAATTACAAAAGAGTTTCTTGCTCCTGGTACATTACCTTTAATAAGCACTACATTTTTTTCTAAATCAATTTTAACAATTTCTAAATTTTGAATGGTTTTTGTTTCTCCGCCCATTCTACCTGCTAATTTCTTACCTTTTTTAATTCTAGCAGCATCAATTGATCCCATAGAACCAGACCCTCTATGATAACCTGATCCATGAGCCATAGGGCCTCTATGGAAGTTATGTCTTTTAATAACTCCTTGATACCCTTTTCCTTTTGATGTTCCTGTAACATCCACGATTTCACCATTAGTGAATATATTCGCTTTTACCTCTTGACCTACTTCGAAAGCCAGCATCTCTTCCCCAGCAATTTCTTTAACGAAGCGCTTAGGGGTAGTGTTTGCTTTTGAAGTATGTCCAATTTCTGGCTTATTAGCTAATTTTTCTCTTTTTTCGCTAAAGCCTAGTTGTACAGCTTGATAACCATCTGTCTCAACTGTTTTCTTTTGAAGAACGATATTACCAGTAACATCAATTACAGTTACAGGGATTAATACACCTTCTTCAGAAAAAATTTGTGTCATACCAATTTTTTTACCTAAGATTCCTTTGGCCATGAGTGTTCACCTCCTATTTTACTCATTTTATTTGTTTCTTATGCTAATATCAACACCAGCTGGAATTTCTAAATGTACTAATGTATCAATAGTACTTGGTTCCATCTTAACAATGTCAATAAGCCTTTTGTGAGTTCTTCTTTCAAATTGTTCACGACTATCTTTGTACTTATGAGGTGAACGAATTACTGTGAAAACCTCTTTTTCTGTTGGAAGAGGAATCGGACCAGATACTATCGCACCTGTTCTTTTCGCTGCTTCAACGATTTTTTTTGCCGCCTCATCAATTAAGCGGTGATCATAAGAGATCAATCTGATTCTTAAAGCTTGTTTTGCCATTTTACTTTTCTCCTTTCGCATCCATTTTTTAATGTAGCTCGGCTAAACCCGAATTACCCTAACACTCTACAACGCTACCTAGCGTGTCAGCAACCTCGGATATCATTGCCTGAAAAACAGCCTTGTATATTATATAACATAATAAAAAAAAAGCAAGTAAAATTTTAATTTTTTTTGCTTTTTTTATTTTATCTTTTATTTTTTAAAATTATTAATAACTTCTTGGTATTGTTTTTCTACCTTTTTTATTACATCAGTCCATTTAAGCGGAATGTTTAAAGCTGCATTTTCACCCACTTTAACTATAACATCTCTATCAGAAAAAATCTTCTTTATTCTTAATGCCATAGCCATAGGACTCGCCTCTTCTATAAAGCCATCTAAATTATCAGTAACCCCATCACATGCATTAGCCCCCTTAGATAAAAGCGATGGTGTCTTTAAAACAGCCGCTTCTCTTACAACTAGGGAAAAAGTATCATAAAGTGATGGGAAAAAGAACAAATCACTTAAACTATAAATCCCATGTAATTCTTCTTTATTAGTAATCTCACCCAAAAAGAAAACAACATCGTCAAGGTCCAATTCATTAGCATATTTTTTTATAGCTTTTTCATTATAGCCATCCCCAACAATTAACATCTTAAAAGGAAAAGCCTGATCTTTTAAAACCTTTAAAGTATCAAAAATTAACTTTAAGTTTTTTTGCCAGATTAAGTGACCTACATATAATAAACAATTATCTTCTTTTGTAATATTATATTTTTTAGATGCATTCTCTTCTAATTCTACAATATTACCAGGTATCACATAATCAGTTCCATTAGGAATCACTGTAATTTCTTTTTTAAATCCATACTCTCTTAAAGTAGTAGCTGAACTTTCATTTAAAGTCCAAACAGCATCAGCTTTATTGTAAACCTTTAAAATTACTTTAACTAAAAATCTAGAGAATTTAGGGCTTTTTGTAATGCTTAAAAAGTCATCGTAATATTTCGAATGAAAGGTAGCTACAACTGGAACTTTATTTTTCTTAGCTAGCTTTATAGCAAATGTTCCCATCGTAAAAGGCGAATGTAAATGATATATATCAAATTTATGAGTTTTTAAGTATTTTTTTATTTTCCTACTTTTTCTATCCGGTATTGGTACACAGTATTCAAAGACAGGAACAGTAAAACTCGAAGTTCTTAAAACTTCAAAAGGTTCATTATCAATATATCCTTTGGTCCTAGGAGCTACAACACAACACTCATTCCCTTGTTTTGTAAAAGTATTAGCATAACTACTGACTACTCTTACAACCCCATCAACTACAGGAAAATAAGCATCAACAAATTGTGCTGAAGATATTTTTTTATTTTCCAAATCAATCACCTTTTATATATCTTATAAAATAAAGAGGACAATTTGCTTAAATTAATAATTTTCAACTTTCTTTCCTCTTCAGCTGCTTTTTATAATAGCATACTACTGTAATTATACCTTGTTTTTAAAATAAATCAAGTATTTGCTTAAGGCCTTAGTAGTAAAATCAAAGTTTTAGTAATATTTTTTACTAAAATTTAAATTCCTTTTTACAAACATATTCTTTTCTTTCAAAATCTCTAGGATGAATAAAAGAGACTTTATAATGATGTAAAAACATATTAGAATCTATTTTAGACCCGTATATATCATCACCTATAATTGCAGATCCAATCGATGCTAAATGAACTCTAATCTGATGAGTTCTTCCGGTTAAAATTTTAACTTCTAATAATTTATAATTGTTTATATCTTTTAGATATTTAACAACGCTCAAAGCTTCTTTACCTTTATCTGAAACTCGAAATTTGTTGCTAACATGTCTATCCATAGCAATTTTCGAATTGATTTCTAAGTTTTTGTATCCAAATTTTTCTACCAAAACTAGATATTTCTTTTCAATCAAATTGTTTTCTAACTGCCAAGATAAAAAACTATTAACCAAAAAACTTTTTGCAAAAATCACCATTCCACTAGTCTGA
>JAQUUM010000093.1 GCA_028693885.1 Bacilli bacterium | reverse complement strand
ATCAGGTCTTTGTCCATAGTAAGGCTGATTAGGGCGGTTAAACCCATCTCTTTGTTGATTTAAATATGGATTGTTAGGTTGGGTATCAGGTCTTTGTCCATAGTAAGGTTGATTAGGCCTATTATATCCTTGGTTGTTAAGGTTATTAGAAGGCGAGTTATATGCACCATAGTTGTTTGACGTATCTCTAGGTTGACCAAAATTACTTTGCTGCTGTTGGTCAAATGATGGCTGCTTTGCAAAAGGTTCTCTATAACCTAATCCTTGATTAGGCTGATTTAAATCTTTTTGATTTTGGTAAGAAATTGGTTTATCGTCTTTAATTGCATCGTTTGGAAAAACACCATTTTGCGGTTGTGCTTCTTTGGAAGAATTAGATGAAGGTAGTCCTGACCACATTGGGGCTTCTTGCTGATATATAACTCTATTTTGTAGAGGGACTGTGTTTTGTTTTGCTAAAGGTTCTTCAAACTTTTGTGGATTGATTGTTTTGTTTGAGTCAGCATTATAAACAATTGTATTAGTAGGATTAACCACTGCATCTATATTGGGCTGGTTAAACGAAGGATTTAAGGAAGAATTATTCATACCAGAAAACACTAAATCGTTATTAGGTGTAAGATTAACACCTTTATCAGCTTTTTTCTTTTCTATACTTTTCAAACTATTAGAGTATGCTATTTTACCATTTAATGCTCTAGCTACAAGTTCAAAGAATATAAAGAATAACATTGACCCAAGAAGAAGCATAATTACTGTGCTATCAATTTGACTTTTTAAAAATACAGTCATGAAATAAATTAAAGGTGCAAATTCAATATTAAAAGTAAGAGGGTTGATAAGCATTCGAACTATGTAAATAACCATTACCCAGTATAGCAAGAAAAAGGCTTTAGCAATTACCTTTGCTCTCTTTCTTTTTCTTCTAATTCCTTTTAGTGCAGAAATAAAAATGCTGAAAAGTATAAAAGGAGGTATTAACATATAAATTATAACTAAGCTATAATTAAAAAGCGTAACTAAAAAGGCCTGACTATTATTAGAAAAAACTTCTTTTATAGAATTAAAAAGATTTAATAGAGATAAGTTATCCTCTAAAAGAATCGTATTTAAATCAGTTGATGAGGTCATAATTGGTAAAAAAGTTAAAACCGCAATAGCCATAAGTGCTAAAGCTGCTATTAGTAATCTAAACAAGCTTCGTATGAACATTTTAGCCACCTCTATACATTAATTATAATATAAATTCTAATATATGTCAAACAAAGTCTAGGTAAAAAACTAGAAAATACATCTATTTTTAAGTTGCAGTTAATTGATTCAAGTGATATAATTATAAAAGTAATAGGTGCTTTATGAATAAAAAAAATATTGGTGTATTTGATTCTGGTTTGGGTGGAATAGTAATTTTAAATGAGTTAGCTAAAGCATTACCATTTGAAGATTTTTTATATATTGCAGATGAACTTAATGCTCCTTATGGTGAAAAATCTAAAGAAGAAGTTAGAGATATAGTTAGTAATAATTGTAAATATCTATATGAAAAAAAATCAAAAATGATAGTTATTGCTTGTAATACAGCTACAGCAAATAGTGACCATGTAAAACTTGATATTCCGATTGTTGGTGTTATTGAAGCCACTGCTAAACAAGTTTATGAATTGCCTAAAAAAAGCAATGTTTTACTAATAGCGACTAATGTAACTGTAAATTCTAAATCTTATCATAGTTACTTAGAGGATTATAATGTTTTTTCTATTGGAGCCCCCGAATTTGTAAGCATAGTTGAAGATAATCTATATAATACAAAAAAAGCAAAAGATTTAGTTTTAAATAAATTGAGTATATTTCAAAAGGAGAATATTAGTGCTGTTATTCTAGGGTGCACTCATTTTGAATTGTTAAAAGAATTTGTTCAAGATGCTTTTCCTAATGCTAAGATTTATTATAGTAGTAAGATAATGGTTGATGTTATAAAGCAAGAATTATTAAAATATCAAATTCAAGAAAAAAATAAATTTGGTAAAATAGTTATAGAATCAACAAAAAATATAAGTAATATACCAGATAAAATACCGTGGTTTGAGAAAAAATATGTTTTTAAAACAAAAAAATAAACCTTCACTTAAGAAGGTTTTTATATTTAGTAGTTTCTTGCTCTATTAAATCATTTCCATTAGAATCATATATTACGATCGCAGGAAAGTCCTTAACAATTAATTCATGAATAGCTTCGGATTGTAATTCGTTATAAGCAATTATTTTGCTAGATTTTATGCAAGTAGAAATCAATGCGCCAGCACCTCCGATAGCTCCTAGATAAACAGCTTTATTTTTTTTCAGTTCTTTTTTAAATTCGGCTGATCGTGGACCTTTTCCAATCATTATTTTTTGGCCTAGTTTCATAAGTTCTATGGCATAAGTATCCATTCTATAACTAGAGGTAGGACCAGCTGACCCAATAGGCATATTAACTGGTGTTGGAGTTGGACCAGTATAATATATAATGCTATCAGCTAGAGAAAAAGGAAGTTTAATATTTTCATTAATATCTTCAATTAATTTTTTATGTGCTGCATCACGTGCAGTATAAATAGTACCATTAATAAGTACTTCATCACCGATTTTTAAATTTAAGTATTCTGAATCTTTGAGAGGAGCAATAATTTTCATATTTTTCACCTATAATATAACAGACTTGGTTCTAGATGCATGACATTGGATGTTGACAGCAACAGGTAAAGAGGCAATATGACAAGGAAAAGAATTAACTTTGACTGCTAAAACAGTATTTTTTCCTCCAAACCCCATCGGTCCAATACCTAATTTGTTGGCTTTTTCAAAAATTTCATTTTCTAGTTCATAGTCTATTGGGTTTGATGATCTGTCATCAATGTCTCTTAATAAGGCTTCTTTTGAAAGAAGTGCTGCTTTTTCAAAATTTCCACCTAAGCCTACTCCGACAATAATTGGAGGGCATGCGTTACCTCCACTTGCTTCAATTGTTTCTAATACAAAATTAATAACTCCATTTTTTCCATCAGCTGGAGTTAGCATTTTAAGTTTACTCATATTCTCACTACCAGCACCTTTGATTGTTAGAGTTATCTTAAAGGTATTCGAATTAACAAATTTTGTGTGAATTATACAAGGTGTGTTAGTAAGCGTATTAATCCTATCGAGTGGGTGTTTAACTACTGATTTTCTAAGATAATATTCAATATAAGCTTCTTTAATAGCAAAATTTATGGATTCTTCTAAATCAAAATCAAATATAATACCGTTACCTATTTCTAAAAAAATAATCGAAATTCCGGTGTCTTGACAAATAGGGATGCTTTTTTCTTTTGCTAAAACATCGTTTTCGATTATCTTTGTTAGCGTTCTAAAACCTATCGGAGAAACTTCTGTATTTTTAGCTTTTTCTAAATAATCGAGAATTTTAGTATCAATATTAAAAGCACACTCATAACTCAATTTTTTAATTTCTTGAATCATTAAATTTTTATCGATTTTTTTCATATCTTATATCCTTTTTACAGAATTAGTATACCATTTTATAATATAAAATGGAATTAAAAAATAGTTTTTTGAGTTGCAATATGATATAATAAAAATAATGTGGTGATGAATGTGAGAAAAGAATTTAAGAAAATATGTACAAATAGTAAGTTGATTGGCGCACAAATGATAGTAATTAATGAAAAAAAGATTTTAGAGAATTTATCATTTGGTTTTAGAAATATTGAGACAAAAGAAAAAGTAAACATAAATACAAAATTTAGAATCGCTTCAATTTCTAAGATTATTGTTGCAATGTGTGTTATGCAATTAGTTGAAAAAAATCTAGTTTCTATTGATGAAGATATTTCGAAAGTTCTAGGGTTTAAAATTAGAAATCCTAAATTCCCAAATGAAAAAATTACTATAAAGCATTTAATGACTCAAACTTCAAGTATCACTGATGGCTTTGATGATGAGGACCCTAAAAATGATAACCTAAAAAGAGGATACAACGGAGTTAATGGAACTAACGTTAATGCTACATTGAGAGATCTTTTAGTAAAAAATGATGGTCCTTATTGGATTGATGGTACATATTCAAATTATAGGCCTGGAGAA
This sequence comes from Bacilli bacterium, assembly GCA_028693885.1. Taxonomy (GTDB): domain Bacteria; phylum Bacillota_I; class Bacilli_A; order ML615J-28; family CAG-698; genus JAQUUM01. Next base: position 1,537 of record JAQUUM010000093.1, on the reverse strand, counting down.
AAATTTATATATTCCAATTTTGGTTGTGGATTACTTGCTTGCATAATTGAAAAAACTACTCATACATTTTTTTGTGATTATGTAATTGAAAATATATTTTCAAAACTTAATATTGATGCAAGCTTTAGAATTCAAGATATTGAGGATCAAAAAAATTTTGCTACTTTATATTATTTGTCTGAAGATGGAAATAAAATTGTTCCCTCACTCAATGTAAAAAAACTATATGATAAAACATATAATAAATTTCCATTAGGTGAAAATTTTAGAGGTCCAGCTGGAGGATTGATTATTAATATAAAAGATTTAAGTAAGATAATGCAGTTATTCTTAAATGATGGTATCTATAAAGGCATAAGGGTATTAGATAAAGAAACAATAGATTTTATGCAGCAATTTCATTGGATAAACACAGAAGTAAGTGAATATAAGGCTAAAGGATTACAAATCAGAATATTTTCGATATCAAATCAAGAGATATTAAGAGGTCATACTGGTGATTCTCATGGATTAGTTAGTTTTTTCTTTTATAATCCTGAACAGAAATTAGGTGTTTGTTTCTTTACTAATGGTGGTAATTTTAAAAGACTTCCTTTTGGAACTGTTGACATTTTTGAAAAACTTTTAGAAAAAGTCATAAACAAGTATTGGAATTATCAAATAGAAAAGAACTTTATAATAGATAAAACTGGATTAGAGTCAAAAATAAATAATAGGTTAATAAAAATGGAAAAATCACTTTTTTATAAAGACGGAAAAGCCTATATTTCACTATTCACTATACTTGACGGACTTGATATAATGCCAGTTGTTACCAAAAATTTAGTCATCTTATCAAAAAATAATAAAAAAATATCTTTTCGATTTATGGAATTAGTTAAAACTGATGACACATACTATATTCCATTAAAAGATTTATTGACGAAATTAGATATAGATTTTTTAGAAGATGAAGAGACAATACTGATTAAATATATTAGTTAGGAGAAAAAAATGTTAAAAGAACCTATTGGAATATTAGATATGGGAATTGAAGGTGTAGCAGTACTAGAAACTTTAACAAAAAATTTTCCAAATGAAAATTTTGTATATACAAATGATTTTATACATTTTCCATATGAAGGCTATAAAAAAGAAGAAGTATTAAGTTTTGTTAATGAAAAAGTTGAATTATTAAATACATATAACCCAAAGTTTATCATTATTGTTAGTGATACAATTTTTGATATTTGTCATGAAGAGTTTAAAAATAAGGAAGAAATAATTTTTTCTGTACCATCAATAATACAATTTATAAATTCTAAGTATTCATATAAGTCTTTATTATTATTAGCTAGAAAGTCAATTATAGAGGCTAATCTCTATCAAAAATTTTTTAAGTATTCACAATTGACTAGTCTAGCTAGTGACACTATTGAATCTATTTTAAATAAAGGAAATGTAAAGATTTCTGAAACTTTTGAAGAAATAGAAAATATTTCACTATTAATGCAAAAGAAAGAAATTGATTTAATTATACCAAGTGCACCATTCTTAA
>JAQUUM010000092.1 GCA_028693885.1 Bacilli bacterium | reverse complement strand
TTATTGGTACAAGGAATTTCATCTTGGATCATTTGCTTTTTATAATTTTCAAGTGCCTTTATTCCTTCAGTATCTGTATCAACAAAAATAAAACATTTATTGTGTGGATGTAGTATCAATACCTCTCTTAGTTTATCTATTATTTTATTTTTTCCTCCACTTGGAATTACTTTAATATCATATTTACTTTCATATAAAGAAAATATTTTATCTAGATAAATCTTGTCGCCTACTCCTTCACAAACAATATACAATTTCTCCTTATATTTTGGAATATTAGGATTTCTCTTCATTATTCACTAAACCATTTTGGTTCTGGTAAAGCCCCAAAAAGACCTTTCAAATATTTTTTCATCACATTGCCTCTAGGATCTGTTTCACTATTATCTTTGAAGTCATTTAAACAATACAAGTAGTTCCCATTTTCATCCTTATGTACAAACCAAATTTGATCTTTTCTTAGTAAATATTTATCATCTAATAATAATAAATCATGGGAAGTTGCAATTAATTGTGATGATGTATTATTATGTGAATTATAATAAGAAATTAAAGATTTAGTGATAAGAGTATGCAAACTTGTTTCAATTTCATCAATAATCAAAATTTTGTTATTCTTAATTGCTGATAAAAAAGTATAAATTAAATTAGTAATTTGAATTGTTCCCATAGAGTCAATTAAACCAAAAGGTAAAACTTCTTCAATACCTTTAAAATTATATTTTGTAAATATTTTCAACCTCTCTAATAAACTATCATCAATTGTCTCATCTTTTTTCAAATTTTCAACTACTTCACTATTATCAATTAATGATTCTATATGTAAATCTAACTTTTTAATGATCTCATTAATTACTATAAAATTGTTGCCTTCTAACATTTTACTGGTGTTTACTCCATACCTACTCTTAGCAGTCTCAAGAAATTCAAAACTATTAATAAAATTATTAATATAATTCAAATCACCAAAATATTCTTTAGGTAAGAAATTTAGAAATAATTCTTCAGGTCTTTCGCCTAAATTTTCAAATATGATTTTGGCTACTTTATCTCTATTTTCTCTATCAAAAATATTCGCATTATTTTTTTTCAATACTTCTTGCACAACTTTTTTTTCTGTAAATGATAATTCGTAACAATAAATTTGATTCTCAATAGCAAACTCAACTTTAAACTCCATTGGCATTTCTTCTTTGTAAAATATATTTTTATCATATTTTTTAAATGATATTTTTTTATCTTTTAAAATGCCTAAGAAAAATTTAAATGATTCTAAAAAGCATGATTTACCTGTATTATTGGGACCATAAATCAAAGAACTTTTTACCAAATCATATTTACCAGCTACTCCCTTTATAAGATTATCCTGATTTTTTTTAATATAATTATCAGCAACCATAGAAAATGTTACTTCATCATAAAAAACTTTGTAACCTTTAACAGAATAATTTAACAACATATGTTTCACCTCTTGCATATATTTTACCACCTTTTATTAGTTTTGTCAATATTTATGCAAAAAAAATGCATAAATATTTATTATATTATATGCTTTAGATAATAAATTATTCAAATATTAATATTATTATTTAAATTTAATTTTTTAATCAAAAATCAGATAACCTTTTGTTGGCTATCTGACACAATCTCTAATTATATTGTTTTTTATATTTTGCTAGTATTTCTAATAATGTTATATATTCTTCATTACCATTTAATTTAACGAAATCACCACGTTGTAAATCTTCGTAAAGAGTAAAACAATTATTACCATATATTTGTTTATTTCCACTAAAAGTAACATTGCCTTGTTTATCAACTAATCTATTTAATAATAATGATTTGTGCTTAAGTTCATTTGGACGTGAATCTCTTTCAATAGCATATTTTACAGATAATTTCATATATTTCAAAGCTTCATCTATTCTGTCTAACTGTAAACAATCAATTGCTGCAAAACGATTTATTGTATTCAATAACCATAATTCTTGTAAGCCATAGTCTTCTTGTTCATATAATATAGTCATTATTTTGTTGAACTTATCAGTTAATATAATATTAGTTTCTAGGTCATAAGAATTATTGGACCTAAATGATAGCATTACGCCCCACAACATATCAACAACATTTCTTATCTTTTTTTGAGAATAAATTGTTAATTCTTCACCTTCTAATATAAATTCAGAATAATAGTCTTTTTTTAACTTATCTTTTATATGATTATTAAAAGTCTCCTTCATCTTTTCTTTATTTTCTTTTTTATTATACAACCAAAATAATGTATCATATGCTTCAAATTTAATATCATCATTGAATGTAGTTCTAACTAATCTTTCAATTATTTCTATAGCATCATCAATATATTGTCTATTTACATTATACGCACAATTACATGCATCTGCGTATATTAATTGCAACTTTTCTATGTGTGTATATTTCTCATAAATTTCTTTCATATATTTATGTGCTCCAACGTTATCACCTTTAACTTGGTATTTATGATATTCTTTTGTAACTTCTTCAATTAATTTATCATTTTTAAATTTATCAGTACCTAATAAATAATCAACTGTAACATTGAACACATTAGCTATAAGAGGTAATAAAGTAATATCAGGATAACTTACTGATGTCTCCCATCTTGAAACAGCTTGTGTTGATACACCTAAATATTCTGCAAGCTCTTCTTGAGACATCTTTTTCTTTTGTCTTAATTCTTTTATTATTGAACCTATATTCATAATAATTTCTCCTTTATTAATGTATTGTAATGGCCAATTACACTAATATTATATATTGTTTAATTTCAAATAACCATAACTCATTTGAAGATAAAAAATCAATCAAAGCGTGATATTACTATTATTATATTATATTTTCATAATTATTACTAACATTATGTTACACATTAGTTCAAATCCCATCAACCGACTATTTTTCCAACTACCATAAAATACCCTATATTCAAATCCCTTTAATTGCTAAAATCTAATAACTTTACTGAAAAATAAAAAAATTGCTCCAAATATGGAACAAAATCTTTAAACCAGGTTTTAAACCTCTATATTTTCACTATAAATATCATTAATCTACGATTAATATTGATGACTTATAGACACATTCTAATGGTGGAATAGGGGGGAATTGAACCCCCGTCCAAACCACAATCCATTCTAACGTCTACATGCTTAGTTCATTGTATTAGTTTTTATTTACTAGTTAACATAGAACTAACTACTAATAAACTAGCTCTTTAATCTCGAAATCCTAGTAAGAGCATTCTAAGACTTCATCCCCTAATGTCTTGCTCTTTATAAAGAACCTTAAGGGGTAATTCTTTAAAAGAGTGCTACTTTATTTTAAATTAGGCAGCAAAAGCTAAATTTTGTGTTCCGGTTATTTAAAAACCTCGGGCGTTTTTACTAGCGCAACCTAGGCATGCAGTTAAAACTTCTCATAGCCTGTCGAATCCAGAACTATCCCATATATATTATATCATAAAATGATATAATTGCATAAATTACAACCAATATTGATGCTAGAATTCCTAAATACGCTAATACTACACCAACATTTTTCAAAGGTATTAATTTAGCTTTTGTAGGTTTTTTAAAAAACCTAAAAGCTATAAAACTAAACAAGAAAAATGGTAACATAATACTTAAAAGTCCAAAAACAAAAGTCATTATAGGATTATCAATTAAATCAGATTCTTTTCCTATTCCTACCTTATCATCTTCTTTTACTTTTATGTATTTTAAATACATTTCATGATCTTTAAAATTAAAGCCACATTCATCACAAACTAAGGCATCATCACTAGACTCTTTACCACATCTAATACACTTCATTAGTAATTCATCCTTTTTTTAATATCTTTTAAAACTTCTGCTTTTTTTAAAGACTCTCTTTTATCATATAATTTCTTACCTTTTACTAAAGCAATCTTTACTTTAGCTCTAGGACCACTTATATAAACCTCTAACGGAATTAAAGTCAAACCTTCTTGAGAAACTTTACCAGAAAGCTTTCTAATTTCACTTTTATGAGCAAGTAGTTTTCTTTCTCTTGTTTCTTTATGATTAAAAATATTACCTTGTTCATATTTAGCAATATGCATATTTACAACAAAAAGCTCATTGTTTTTTATAACACAATGTGAATCTTGAATTGAAACTTTAGAATCTCTGACTGATTTGATTTCAGTCCCAGTTAAAACTATCCCACATTCTAAAGTTTCAAGAATAAAATAATCATGACTTGCTTTTTTGTTTCTGGCGATATTTTTTACTGCCATTGTTACTACCTCTATTTATAATCTTAAAATCAATTTCACGTTCTTTTTTACTAGCTCTTGTTACCATTACTTCTACTTTATCACCAATTTTATAGACTTTATTTCTTCTTCCTTCTAATGTCATATTAACAGGATTATATTTATAATAATCATCTGTCATTGAAGAAAACGAAACAAAACCTTCAATAGTTCTTTTTATAGTAACAAACATTCCAAAACTAGTAATTGATGAAACAACTCCACTAAACTTTTCACCGATATATTTTTCCATATATTCAGCCTTTAACATATCAGTTACTTCATATTCTAATTCATCAGCTTCACGTTCTTTTTTACTAGACTGCATTGCAATATCAGAAATCTTTTTACCTAAATTATCCAACTCTAATACATCATGTTCTACTAAGTACCTTCTTAGAAGTCTATGAACTAATAAATCTGGATATCTTCTAATTGGCGATGTGAAATGAGTGTAGATTTCACTAGCAAGTCCAAAGTGTCCAATATTCTCATGAGAATATCTAGCTTTAGCCATCATTCTTAAAACTAAATTTTTTAAACCAACATTTTCTTCATCAATATTTTCTAATAGTTTTTGAAGTTCTTTAGGATATACTTTATTATTTTTTGTTTTAAATGAATAACCTAAATCTCTAACAACTAATGCAAAACTTCTTAGTTTTTCAAAATTAGGTTGTTCATGTACTCTATAAATAAATGGTAATTCCATATGTTTAATCGTAGAGGCTACTGTTTCATTAGCAATTAACATAAACTCTTCAATAATTCTTTCTGATATTCCTCTAATATCAGGAACAATATCTTTTACTTCGCCTGATTTATCTAGAATGATTTTAGCCTCATCTAAATCAAAATCAATCGCACCACGCCAATTTCTCATTTCATTAAGTAAAGCAGCTAATTCTTCCATTTGAAGTAAGTCTTCTACAATATCCTTATATTTAGAAATAACACCTTTATCTCCATCAAGTAATCTATTAATCTCTTCATAGGTCAATCTATGAAGAGTTTTAATATATGACGGAAAAATTTCACTTCTTACAACTTCACCTCTGTTATCTATTTCCATCTCACAAGCCATTACTAACTTATTAGTATTAGGATTTAGAGAACATAAATCATTACTTAGTTTTTCTGGCAACATTGGTATTACTCTATCAACCGGATATACACTAGTACCTCTATTTAATGCTTCAAGATCTGTAAAACCATTTTCTTTTACATAGTAACTAACATCAGCGATATAAACACCTAAAAGTGTATTATCACTTTCTAATTTTTTTATCCCTACAGCATCATCTAAGTCTTTAGCACTAGCTCCATCTATCGTAAAAATTTCATCATCACTTGGAGCTTTTCTT